>JAYEGZ010000168.1:0-2307 GCA_034659315.1 Methanobacteriota archaeon | reverse complement strand
GATCGAACACACTCACTGGCAAGTATCATCGGCGTATGCCTCATCATCCTGACTATCCTCACCACAGGATGCACCCAGAAAGATGACGCCCAAAGCATCGGGATGGCTGTGGAGTTCAATGACCACGCCGCATGTGCTTATGTGGCAAAGGAGAACGGCTGGTACGAAGGCGCTGGGGTCAACCTCACCACTTATGAGAGCTATGCCACCGGGATGCGACTTACCAGTGCGCTTGCAAGGGGTGACATACAGGTCGCGTATATATGCCTTGCTCCTGCCATAATGGCATACGCAAGAGGTGTTCCGGTGGTGATCGTTTCCGGAACTCACAAACATGGCTATGGTCTGGTTGCAAGCCCTAATATCGTAAACATCTTGGACCTGAATGGTGCGACCATCGGCTGTGTGCGAGAAGGAGGTCCTGCGGATCTTCTGCTAAACCGTATGATTAGGGAATATGACCTCAAGGATGTCAGGATTCAGCGGATGAGTCCACTTAAGCAGGTGATTGCTCTTGAAACCGGTAGGATCGATGCTGCATTCCTGCCTGAGCACCACGCAACCGTTGCTGAGTCAAAGGGCTTTACGATGCTCATCACAAGTCACGAACTGTGGCATGAGATGCAGGGCAGTGTCCTGATCGTCAAGAGGGAACTGATCGAAGACGATCCTGAAACCGTGAGAAGACTGGTTCGGGTGACCGAGAGGGCAACTACCTGGATTAATGAGAATCCGGATGATGCTGCCAGAATTCTTGCAGAGGAACTGGGCAGCGATCCTGAAATCATCAGAAGATCGATGAACAGACTGAATTACACCACCGGGATCGACGTAGACTCTGTTCAGGAGATGATCGATTTCATGGCAGAACTTGGTTATATCGAGGAAGGCATCAGAGCCGAGGATATGCTGGACACAGAGTTCCTGCAGGAGAATACATGAGACTCCGGAACATACTGGATGGGGGTATACCGATCATCGTATTCGCTCTGATCTGGGAGTTTATCGCCCGAATACATATAGTTCCTGAATACATCTTCCCATCGTTCTCTGCGGTGATGTGGGAGTTCTACCACCTAACAGTCAGCGGAGTCCTGATCGATAATCTTGCAAGCAGTCTATTCCGGGTGCTTGTCGGATTTTTCTTAGGCTCTTTGGCAGGCATTATGATGGGGACTATTATGGGCTGCAAAGGTTTCATAAACAGGTCATTTCACCCGATATTCAGTCTGCTTTATCCAGTACCAACGCTTGGATGGGCGCCACTACTGATGATCTGGATCGGAATAAACGAGATGTTGCCAATCGTACTGATATTCCTGTGCTCGTTCTTTCCTGTGCTCTATAACACGATCACAGGCATCAGGAGTGTCGATAGCGAGGTCATCAAAGCGGCAAGAACGCTTGGAGCGTCTGACAGGAAGATCCTAACCACGATTCTCCTGCCGCTTGCCGTTCCAAACATCTTTACAGGGCTCAGGCTTGAGGCAGGTATGGCATGGCGAGTTGTGATCGCTGCTGAGATGGTTGCGATTCCGACAGGTATCGGTGCGCTGTTGATCAGGTCGGAGAGTCTGCTGCGGGTGGATGTGATCATCGTCTGTCTGATGGTTCTTTCGGTGATGTGCCTTGCCTTTGAGCGGGTATTTCAGTATATCGAGACGAGACTGACAAAGGAATGGAGATAGGAGGTGAGGTTATGCCGGGTATTGAATTGAAGAATATTAGAAATTATGTATTTAATGATCTGAATATGGAGATATGTGACGAGGAGTTACTGGTCGTAACCGGTCCGAACGGGGCAGGAAAATCAACGCTCTTGAATACCATTGCCGGGCTTGTGGATTACGAAGGTACCGTGCTCTTTGATGGAGTAACGGTTGACAGGATGCCGACAAATGAGCGACAGGTCGGTTACCTCTTCCAGAATCTCGCACTATTTCCGCATCTCAACGTCGCATCCAACATCGGATACGGGATGGCGGTGAAAGGAGATAGAAAGACCGAGATCGCACAAAACGTGGATGAACTCCTTGGGCTGATGAGAATCGAGCATCTGAGGGACCGCTATCCAAAGAATCTGAGTGGCGGGGAGAAGCAGAGAGTGGCTCTGGCAAGGGCGCTTGCGGTGTCGCCAGAAGTACTACTCCTTGACGAGCCGTTCAACAGCATGGACCATGGTACGTGCCAGTGCATGAGAAAGGAGATTCGGAAGATACAGAAAGACCTGGGGATCACGATGGTTCTTGTTACGCACAATCCGGAAGAGGCAGAAGAGATGGGCGACCGGATCATAACGCTTGCCGG
>JAYEGZ010000167.1:1334-9540 GCA_034659315.1 Methanobacteriota archaeon | reverse complement strand
CAGGATACTCCGCCCCAAGAACATAACTCCCCGGTTTCTCAAGCCTGCACGAAAGCGCGCCCGCAACCATCGCCATCGAGTATCCTGAGTTGGGGGACGCGGGAAGCGCATGATCTCGCAGACAGACCCGCAACGCAGATCCCGGACTGAACCGGATGGACGCCAGAAGAATAAATATCACAGACAACCTCGCAGGAACCCAGTTCACAATGTCATCCAGCTTCGCAGAGACGAAACCAATCTCCCTGAACCGCTCGTTTCGGTATCCGACCATTGAATCAAGCGTATTGATGGCCTTATACGCAAGAGCGCCGGGAATCCCGAATAATGCAAAGTATAGTATCGGCGAGAGGACACTGTCCACAAAGTTCTCAGCAGTCGATTCGATTGCAGCCGATGCAATTTTTGGCTCATCAAGCCCGCTTGCATCCCTGCTCACAAGAGCGATCAGATCGCGCCTTGCGCCAACTGAATCATTTGCTGAGAGTTCCCGGTAGATTAAATTCGAAGAACTGACAAGTGACCGTATTGAGAACGTTGACTTTAGGAAATACGCTGTTACGACGATTCCTGCGATTTGGTAATGCGAAGCAAGAACGTTCAGCAGCATCCCGAAGGCAGCAGCACATGATATTACGATCAGCGTCAGCACAAAACCGCACAGATACTTCTGTGATTTTTGCGCCGCCTGCTCGCATATCCTTGTGGTTTTTTGTATCAGCGAACCAATCCAGACCACGGGATGAAACGTGTTTGGCATCTCGCCGAAGGCAAGGTCGATTACGATCGCAATTGCAAGAACCAGCAACGGCGCATGAATTTCCATGAATATATTGTAACATTCCGGCATATTAATGTGCCACGTGACCAAAGAGGCGGGCATGAACTTTGTACATGCGAGCGATTTTCATCTTGGGTATGTGCAATACAATCTTAAAGAGCGGTTCAAGGATTTTGCATACGCTTTTGACCAGGTTGCCGATTATACGATCCATTCGAATGCTGAATTTCTGCTGATTGCAGGAGATCTCTTCCACAAAAGGAATATCAACGCTCCAACCTACCTACAGGCATTCAAAATCCTTCAAAAGCTGAAAGACCACGAGATTCCGGTGTACGTGATTGAGGGGAACCACGATCTCGCATATCACCGGGATGTGAACAGCTGGCTACAAATCCTTGGCGCGCAGGGATTGCTTCGGTTGATTCTGATCAAAGGGATTGAGGATTGCGGCGTTAAACTGATGGGAGATTTTGTTGATCACTGTGGAACCCGCAGCACGCACACCACACGCATCTTTGGCATCAGATATCTCGGATCACAAACCAGAAGTACAATACCGGATATTGCAAAAGAGATTGCGGCAATCAATGACCGATGCGGCACTCCTGACTACACGATCCTGATGATGCACTTTGGAATGGAGGGAGTGATCAGCACATCCGATATCGGCGAGCTATCTTACAATTCCCTACTCCCATTGCGTGATGTGGTCGATTATCTTGCGCTCGGTCATTATCACATACAATACGATCGCGACGGATGGATATTCAATGGTGGAAGCTGCGAAATGGTCTCGATCTCCGAACACAACAAGCCGAAAGGGTTCTACCATGTAGTGGACGGCAAGGCAACGTTTCGAAACGTAAAATCCCGCCCGGTGGAGCGATTCGGAATAGACGTGAGTGGCATACTCTCGCTTCAGGACCTGTACAGCAGCATCAGGTCGGTTGTCGAAGGGGTGCCAGCGTCCCGCGGGGGCAAGGATGGTGGCACGGAGCCGCTTGTTGATATTTCGCTGCACGGTGATCTAATGTTCCCGAGAACGGACGTATCGGTCGAGAAGATACGGGGAATTGTCTCCGAGCACCTCAATCCGATATGGGTCAACGTGAAGATCCTTAACACAAAGGAGCCGACCAGTGTCGATGACCGCTCCGACATCTCCAGATCAGAGATCGAGCGATCCGTGATAGAGGAGATGGTCAGGGGCACGCAGCACCGCACCCACTTAAACGACGTTGTGGATACGGTAATTGAGGCAAAACAGCTTGCAGTTACCGGAACCGACCCGCAGACAATTCTCGAACGGTTGCAGGGTTCGTTTGATACAGTCCGTGGTGGAAACCGGGGGCAGACAGGTCAGACCGATCTGCCATTTGGCAGAGGCGGGGCAGACAGTACGGGTGACTTGGATGTGGATTAACTCAGTCAAGCTCAGGAATATCAAGTCGTACAGCGAGGAGGAGATCTCATTCAGGCGCGGGGTCAACGGCATCAGCGGGGAGAATGGCGCCGGCAAGACCACGATTCTCGAGAGCATCGGGTTTGCGCTTTTTGATCACCTTCCCTACAGCAAGAAGCACTTTCTGCGGAAAGGAACGAAGTCCGGAGAGGTTATGGTATACGTCATCGCCTCTGATGAAGTAGAATATACGATTGTAAGATCGGTTAAGGGTGATTACCGGGTTGAATCCCCCCATGGAATGCTTGTATCCGGAAAGACTGATGTGCAAGACTGGGTTGTAGAGAATCTCTTTGATGGTGCCATAAATTCGGGCGATCTCTCGTCAATATTCGAAAATGCGGTTGGAGTTCCACAAGGGACATTTACTACGTCGTTCCTTTCAACCCCGACTGTGAGAAAAAAGGTTTTTGACAGCATCCTCCGTGTGGATGAGTATAGAAAAGCATTCGAGAACTTAAGCGATGTCGTAAAGATTGTTAAGACCGAGATCGATGGTCTGGAGAAGAAACATCACGAATTGAAAGGTAGCACAGCGAACTATGATGAGTTGAAGGGGCGATTCGAACGTGAAAAGACCATGGTGTTGGTGATAACGGAAAATATAGCAAGACTGGTGAAACAATTGGGAGAACTGCAGCGGGCGAAGGATGATCTTGGCAGAAAGAAGGAATCGGTCGAGTTCACAAGAAAAGAGCTAGAAAAACTTGGAAGAGATGTTGCAGAGTTAAGAAAAGATCTTGCCACCGCAAAAAAACAGTTTGAAGAGGCGTCGGATGCAAAAAAGATAATTGACGAGACGTGTGACTTAAAAGGTAAGTATCTCGAATCCCAGAAAAAATTAAAAGAACTGGACGGGGAGAAAACGAAAAGAAACCGTCTTGAGAAGCAGATGCTGAATCAGGAGAATAAGATAAAACAGATGGAGCAGGAACTGGAAAAAAAGAAGAACCTCTCAGAAGAGCTTGAAAACCATAGAAAGGTATTAAAGGAGCTTGAACCGCGGGTAAAGGAACAGAAAGAGCTTGAAGATGGGGCGAAGGCGGTCGAAGACCTGACGCGAGAGATCGATTCGCTCCAGTTGGGTATCAGCGATCTTGAGAAAGAGAAGGAACTGTTTGAAGACCTATCAAAAGATCTTCGCAAGCTTGAAACTACGCGAACAGAGATCGAGCCACTGGTAAAGGAACAGAAAGATCTTGAGGTGGCGATAAAGGCAGTTGAAGACCTGACGCGAGAGATCGATTCGCTCCAGTCAGATATTAACGATCTCGAGACAAAGAAGGCGGTCTTTGAAAACTTATCAAAAGACTGCCGTAAGCTTGAAACGGAGCAAACACAGATCGAACCACTAATAAGGAAGGCAGATGAGCTTAAGCAGCAGAAACAGAAGACTGCTGTCAAAAAATCTGATGTGCAGGACAAAATAAAGAGTATCAGAAAGAATAAGCGAGAAATAGGAGAGACAAACCGGTGTCCAATCCTCGAGGGTGTTGAATGTGCGGCAGTCACAAGTTTTTCAGACTATTTTGAAGAAAAACTAAATAAAAGCGAGGAAGAACTGAAGATGCTGAAGGGCGAACTTGCGAGAACCGAAAAAGAATTGAAAGGGTTAAACGACCCTGAAAAGCGGATGACTACTATCAGTTCTGAGATATCCAGGATAACCGGACAATTGGCATTGCTATCAGACGTTAAAGACCAGTTGGAAGCGTGTAATGCGAAATTTCACGAACACGACTCAATCTTCTCTCAAAAATACGCAAATTACCTGACAGATCTTCCTGACGCCGCAGAACTTCATGCAAAGACCAGGAAGGTGATAGGAATGATGGAGAAAAGGATTAAAGAACTGAACAGCCCTGAAAAGCGGATGACTACTATCAGTTCTGAGATATCCCGAATAACCGGGCAGCTAACATCACTATTAAACGTGAAAGACCAGTTGGAAGCGCGTAATGCGAAATTACATGAACATGACTCAATTTTCTCTCAAGAATACGCAAATTACCTGACAGATCTTCATGACGCCGCAGAACTTCCTGAAAAGACCAGGAAGACGAGAGAACTGATGGCAGAACAGCTTAAGGAGCTGGGCAACCCTGAGAAGCAGGCATCAAATATGGAAACACTGCTGGATGCCAGAACAGATGAACTGAACCGGATAAAAATCGATTATAACGACCTTAACGGGGAAAAATCCGGATTGTTTGAGATAAAACTGGGATTGTCCGAATTTTCAGACCTTGACTCGAGGGAGAACGGGATCAGGCAGATAATGCAAGATTGCGAGCCGCATTACCGAAAATATTTGCAGAATGAGACGAATGCTGGCAAGGTGGGGGCGTGCCGTAGCATATACGACGATGTGAACCGCGAACTATCAGTGAAAAAGCAGGAGAACGACCATCTCACACAGACTCTGGCTGAACAGACGTCCACGTTCGATGAGGTTGAGTTTGAACGAGTTAAAAAGGAGCACGAAGCAAGAAATATGGAACTCGGCAGCAAGAAGACCGAGTATGGTGTAGTATCAAGGAATCTTAAAGGGCTTAAGAAGGACGTTGATGGTATGGAGTTGATGATTCTGGAAAAGGAGGGTGTCAGGCGTAAATGTGAATCGAAGAATGGTTTTCTCAGCTACATTGAGTTCATAAGGACCACACTCAAGGATTCTGCCCAGTTAATTGCAGGTAGACTCATCAAAAATATAGGGGAAGAGGCTAACAGGATATACTGCGAGCTCATCGATGATTACACGCAGGAACTTCGGTGGACACATGATTACGCCGTCCTGATAACAGAACACGGCGAAGAGAAGGAGTTTAACCAGTTAAGCGGAGGCGAACAGATGGCAGCCTCTCTTGCGGTTCGTTTTGCTCTTTTAAAGATACTTTCAGGATGTGATGTCGTATTCCTCGATGAACCAACCCAGAACATGGACGAAATGCGCAGGGAGAAGCTTTCAGAGCAGATACTTAACATATCTGGATTTAAACAGATTTTCGTCATATCTCATGACGACACATTCAACGAGAAGTATGAGCATGTGATCAGGGTGGAGAAGATCGATGGAAAGAGCCGGGTTGTGGGTGGTGATGTGTTATCATGATCCGGGTTTGGCTTTTTGCAATCTCGCAATTTGGGTAACTGGAAATCCAGGTGCCTCAATCGAAGATAAATCATGGTCATAAAATTTCGGATATTCCGATAACCACGAGCACTCCTCTTTAATAACTGCACAACGCTATTAATCCCATCTAAGATGCCATTAGTGATTCTTGAGTCAAAATAACTCAGGATACTATTCCAATGTCTCTCAATAGTCAAAGCAAGCGTCGAGGAATTTTTTCCCACACAAACACGAATTACTCCGGATGTATCGAAATCCACAACAAGTGTAATATATTTATGTTTTTTGGTACACGATGTTTTATCAATTCCGATTACAGCGACATCCGAAAGGTCTTCTCGGGATCGAGCCTCATTGGTATAATAATAATAATAATAATAATGATCCACAACTCTATAGATTATTGTATTCTGTTCGTCGATTTTACTGGCAATTTCCGATATTTGCATTCTTTGAGCCATTGTCACAATCATTGTATCCATAAGAAGAGTGAATCCACTGAATTCTCGCGCCCACGGTAGTTCTATTTGATGAATACTACATTCCCCACATTCCACCTTTTACTCTACAATGCAGGAATGCCTTGTCAGGATCGAACCATATCTTCGTGAGGGTCCATGGATCGTTTATATCTAATGCTCTTTGAAAAAGGTCTTCGTACATCTGATATTTATCTCCTTCTGTGATGATTTGATTGTTGGCGTCGGGGTACTAAAGTACCCATACAAAACAGAGAAGAGCCAAAATCACAGACCAATTTATAGAGCAAGCTCGATTCGTGGCGGTGCGAAGTGCAAGTTGACGAGTAACTACTTGAGGATGCTGATTGGTCTTCCGATTATGATTCTATGTTTCCTGACAAGAAAATAACCGCGGATGGACTCGAAGGCTCGCAAGAGTCACATCATCCTCAGCGTCTCGCAAGCGCACTCTGCGGTTAAATTCCCGTTTGGCGCAGGTTTGTGTTCCTGGTCAAGCAGTTCCGGCACAACGTGGTTGCGTGATATTGTTTTAAGTACTGAGTAGTTACGTCGGCGATTCCTGAAATTTCAAACATGTTTTATACAATCACAAACTAATGTATGCAAAACCATGGCAGCGAGCAACAAATCCACAACAAAAACCACGACCGCCATATTTGTAAGCATAATCTTTGTAAGCATAATCGTGATTTTTGCAGGATGTCTGTTATCAGGCTGTCTCGGAAACGACGACGAGCAGGCAGAGTCCGAATCAGCCGGAGCGTCGGGGACATCGTCCGGATCCGGAGAATCAAGACCGCCTCCTGAGAAACCGTATGTAAAATCGATCGACACATCGAAATTAAAGCTCGGGACACCGTCTGAAGCGACGATAACGATCTTCAACAACGGAAACGATGCTGTCACCAAAGAGCGGATCAGTATGACCGCAACCGCAGTTAAGCTGGACAACTGGCTTGCTAACAAGGCTTTGAAGACGAAATCAGAGGAAGAGAAGACCGAGACGTATGAGATGACCTTCACCGAAACGATCGAGAGCGGGGAGTCCTGCACACTGTGCGCTGAGTTCAATCTGCCGGCAAAAGTCAGTGGAGTCTCGATTGCAGGCATATACCATGCAACGATCGAAGTGTATGCAGACGATACATTGATAGGCACAAAGATCATGGACATACACCTACAATCATGAAGTGATAAGATGACCAAAAAGACAAAAGGACAGAAAAAACTCCTTGCAAAGGCGTTTAATCAGAATAAACGTGTTCCTGTATGGGCAATTATGAAAACAAACCGGAAAGTGTCAACGCACCCGAAGCGTCGCCACTGGAGACGCAGCAGCATTAAGGATTGATCGTTATGATGGAAAAGGAGCAAGTATATACGATACCACTGAGATCCGTGAAAAGAACGGCGAGGTGGAAGCGGAGCAAGCGGGCGATCAAGGATGTGCGCGCATATCTTGTGCGGCACATGAAGGCCGACGTAGAGAATGTCAAACTGGATCGCACGATTAATGAGGCAATCTGGAGGCGTGGCGCACAGAAACCGCCAAGGCGCATCCGGGTGCGGGCTATACGGTTCGAGGACGGTGCTGTAGAGGCGGAACTCGCCTGAGGATTCCCCCGTGGTAATGCATTTCCGTAAGAGTTTCTCTAATGTGCGAGGTGGTTGGTGATGGACAGGAAACTTACGATTGGTAGCAGTCCTGTGATTGGCGTCTTTGCCACCGTGACCGATAATGTCGCACTTGTCCCGATTGGCACGCCTCGCGTGACCGTGGAGCAGATCGAAGATGCTTTGCGCGTCCAGGTCATGCAGACCGCGATTGCCGGAAGTTTTGTTGTGGGCTCGCTTGTATGTGGGAATTGCAGTGGGTTTGTAGTCTCAAAATATGTATACGCAGAGGAAACCCGATCGCTGCAGGAACTCAAGGGTATAAAGGTGCAGGCAATCCCTGATGTGATGACCGCTGTCGGAAACATCATTCTTGCAAACGACACTGCGGCAGTCGTGCATCCGGACCTGCCCGACCGGGTTGTGAAAACGATTGCGGATACGTTGCAGGTGGACGTGCAGAGGGCAACCATCGCCGGGTTGAAGACGGTTGGTATGGCAGGAGTTGCGACCAACAAGGGCGTTTTAGTTCATCCGAAAGTGAGCGATTCCGAAATAGAGATTCTTGAGGACGTATTCAATCTTCCGGTTGATATCGGAACTGTCAACTTCGGATCTCCGCTTATCGGTTCCGGTTTGCTTGCAAACTCTGCCGGGTATCTTGCAGGTGCCGACACAACGGGACCCGAACTCGGTAGGATCGAGGACGCGCTTGGATTTATATGACTGGT
>JAYEGZ010000167.1:0-1234 GCA_034659315.1 Methanobacteriota archaeon | reverse complement strand
GTCCTGAGATTACGGGCATCGCAGATGACGCTGTCGCAGATGAGGGGTGGACGACTGTTGTGTGTGCAGCAGTGTTCCTGCTGTAATATCTCAGTCATAACCGGTACAATCTGCCAGCCCACGCCACCTTAACCGCGATGTCATCAGGATTTCCATCCACATCGACCCTTTTCTCGATCACTGGTATATTATCAAGCGTATCTACGATCATCTCTCTTGCGAGCCGGAGATCCCCGCCAGTAATGACCACCTCGATGGTCTTCCCACCCATGCCGCCACTCCCGGCCACCCCGCCTACCCAATCAATCATCGATTGGAGCTTTTCCTGCACCTTTTTTATGTGATATTCAATATCATGATCCCGCCCCCGCTCAAACCTTCGCTGACTCCATCCCCCTTTGGTATGCTTCGCCTGCACGCCTGTTCGAATGATCTCGGCACGGACCTTGTCTTTTCCGACAATTCCAACGACTGTGCTTCCTGCATGTGCGTACACGATGCAGATGACCGACTCGCACGACAGCATCGTCTTCAGATGACCTGTATCCAGCACATCTCGTGTTATCCAATCTGAACGCTTTATTTTAAACGGGGGCACGATGGCAAGCGAGATGCAGTGGTTCTCATCATAAAAAAGCGCTTTTCCGTGGTTTGATTTGATTTGATCGAACATGTATATGCAGTTCTCGTCGATAAAATCTCCAAAATCAAAATCAGCCGCTCGTGTATTCATATTAAAATAGATCGAGTGAAGCGCCCCGGATTGCGCTTGTATTGAACTCAATTCAAGCACGACATCCTCAAAACTCTTCTTGTTCAACAAATACGTTCCGCTGAATGCGATATTTTTCGATGCTTCATCTTTCAGTGTCAAAAGTTCATTTTCAAGCGTTGTTATTTGTTTTTGGGTGTGGTTCAGGATTTCTTCAACTTCTTGCTTCCTTGTGAGCGCGTCTTTTGTCTTCTCATCCTTTTTACCCAGTCTTGTCTTCAATTTCTGATTTTCTGCGATCAATTGATCGATCTGCCGCTGAAACTCATCGGTTTGAGATTTATATTCCTGGTCCTTCTTCCCGAATAGATCAAACAGTTGCGCCATCGCTCTTTTATTATTCTGGCGTGTTGCAATAATGTTGCGGTTCTGGTCCCGCCACTGTAGCTTGATCATCGGCTGGCTACGGCGGTGAATCGGAGGAGTTACGGATAAAAACGATTTTTTCACAAAAAATCGAGT
>JAYEGZ010000166.1:0-2352 GCA_034659315.1 Methanobacteriota archaeon | reverse complement strand
GACGTTGAGCTTAAGCGGACGCGCATGGAATATATAAGCTACATCGTGAGTTGCGATGGGCGCGGCTACAATGTGAGCTTGAACAGGTCCGACGACCGTGGATTGAACCGGACAAGTTATGACGATTGATTGAATGCACATGTTCAGTCGGCAAAAAACCACGACATTTCACCAAACTATTCACCAAACTTTTCACAAAAGTTTGATCAAAAACTGACTTCCAACATAGGAAAGGCATTTCCCACACACATCTTCTACATGAAAACACACATCGCCAACCCACATGAAGGGCATTTCTTACTCGCAAACTGTTCACAAAAGTTTGATCAAAAACTGACTTCCAACCCGGGAGGGCATTTCTCACCAGATTACGGAGAAGTATATCACCAACCCCACCCGGAGGGCAGTTTTTACTCGATTTTTTGTGAAAAAATCGTTTTATGGGCGGGCGGGTCCTGCATCCGCATATCCCTGCCGCTGACCTGTTCCTGCCTCTTTTTCGAGCTGACCTGGCTTAAACAGGAGTTTTGTGACATTCAGGGCATGCTCCCGTGCGCGGGCTTCGGCAAGCGCTGCAAATTCGCGATCCGATGGTGCCTCATCCTCATGCACAAATACCTCGATCACATGCGTGTTTGTCATCAACTGGGCTGTGATGATGCCTTGCGACGCCTCGTGCGCACATATCTTGTCTTTCGGATCGGCACCCGGCATGCCAAACGCCATCACAATGTCGCACGAATGCTCTTCTATTAGTCTCTTGCACGCAACCGGCAGATCCTTGATCCCGGGAACTGTGTAACGCTTTATATGGATCGATGCGTTGCGCTTCAGTTCTGAAATTGCGTGTTTTGCCATATCGGCGCGTGCAAAGGTCGTGTCTGCGATTCCTATGGTTGTCATGGTTGCTGTGGTTATTACGGTTTGATGTCCGATATCTGGCGCCCGGGTTTTTTGATCGCCAGAAAGTCCGAATCACGCCCGGTTACGATCGATTCCCACCCGCCCGTCACGCACTGCGACATCAAAACCGTAATCAGTGAGCATACGGGAAGCCTCACCATCGCCATGCATCAGCAGTTCCACGAGATCATCTGGCTCATCGATGTCGGTGCTGACCGCAAACGAATCATAGACCTCGACTGATGCGCCGCTCTCGCGTGCGATTCGTAGGTGGTCGAGAAAACTTGCCCCGTAATAATCGACATGGAATCCGGACGGGTCCTTTATGTACAGGATGTTGGTGCCGCCACCCTTGCCCGGCGCGATTACAACATCAGCGTCAAGCCCCGCAATCTCGCTGATGTGCTTGCTGCTGATCAGCGGCAGATCAGCCATCACGATCATGACCGAATCATTGTCCTGCTCAGCTCGTGAGTCAAGATACTCGTTTAACGCCTCATTCAGCCCGTAATCGCTCAGTAAAACGCAGGAACTGAAATCAACATCATTGTTGCCGAGCATCGACGATGTAAGGAGGTCAACCTCGAAACCATCCAGCGCGCCCATCACATCACGGAGCATGTTCATCGCAAGTGTGTCACGTTCATCTGGCGTCAGTATGCCTGCCAGACGTGATTTGGCGTTTTTCCTCTTGAATGGGACTACGATCTTCATGATCTCAGACATCCTGCGGGTTGTGAAATGTGTGAAAGGACGGAGATTGCCGCGATCCCCTCACTCGTGTCTGTGCTCCCTACATGCGTTCTCATCGGTCGCTTCCATGAGCATTCCCTGCTTCCATGCCTCGATTGCCTCACGTACAGTGCCCCCTGCACCAACGAAGACATCGATGCCGAATTGCTCGAACATTGTGACTGCTTTGGGTCCAAGTCCGCCGCAGAGCATGATGTGCGTGCCGGTCGTTGATATCAACTCCGGGGGGAGCCCAGTGCCACCTTTATGCTCGCTGGTATTCGCAATTACCTCTACCTCATCGGTGTCTACGTCCACGACGGTATACGTCGGCACCCTGCCGAAATGCTGCCCGACGAGATCATCGATCCCGCCGTCTCCTTCTGTTGGAATACATACTTTCATTTTTATTCACCTATCTGTTATCTCACATATCTCACGCAATTCTGTTTGTCGAATCTTCATTGCGATCAATCCATATTAATATCTACCGTATCTTTGACACTATAAATACTCATTCTTGACTCTCTTCATCACGAAGAAGTCATGTGAGCGCCTCTACATTATGGTTTCGTTTTTCCAATCTCAGATGTAGCGCCGACGGTCACAAGAGCTTCTGCATGTGTTTTCACGGAAACATTTATAACGTAGCGCCGACAATTAGGGTGCATGAGACTTCGAGCTAAACCACGCAGAGGGCACGACTATTATTCGGTG
>JAYEGZ010000165.1:0-9758 GCA_034659315.1 Methanobacteriota archaeon | reverse complement strand
AAAATCTTTTTCTGATCGGGCGTCAGTTCGGCGTACATGGTACATTATTGTACCGTATAAGGTATATATATCCTTCTGTACAATAAGTTTATATATCCTTAAATCTAAGAGTATACTTACACATCACAATACTAGAAGAACCCACACAACATGGCACTAAAACACATCTTCGGAGAAACTCCGGCAACAAAAATGCTGGATTTTCTGATAGACCACGCGGGATACGAT
The DNA here is from genome assembly GCA_034659315.1 of Methanobacteriota archaeon. Classification (GTDB taxonomy): domain Archaea; phylum Halobacteriota; class Methanosarcinia; order Methanosarcinales; family Methanogasteraceae; genus Methanogaster_D. Next base: position 9,530 of record JAYEGZ010000165.1, on the reverse strand, counting down.
TACTCCAAAACCGAGATCGCAAAACACGCGGGCATCGGTTGGACTACGATAAACCGCCACTGGAGTAATTTGGAGGACTGGAACCTTGTAACTCCTACCAGAAAGATCGGGCGGGCAACGCTGTATAGATTAAACGTCGAAAACCCGATTGTTTCACAGTTACTCGAGTTCGATGAGATTGCCGCAACCTACATGTCAGAACGGATTGCAGAGCAAGAACTTCGCGCGACCGTTGCAATAACTGTGCCGGTAGCCGCCCATTAAGCCTGCCTAAATCACGGGCATGCCATGGTCATTGCGCAATCACAACTAATTATAACTCCGCACACCTCAACTCGTATATTCCGCATTGATCCGCACGTATCCGCACGTCAGATCGCAGCCCCATGCGACCGCCTCGCCAGCACCAAGCCCCAGATCGACAGTGATCTCGATATTCTCCCCGCTCATGTCCACATCAGCACCATCGACCGCCATGCCGCGATCCATGACCAACACACCGCAGAGCGTAAGCGATACCTGGTCCGGGTCGATGTCAGCGCCGGAATAGCCCACAGCAGCGATCACCCGCCCCCAGTTCGGATCGTTGCCATGAACCGCGGTCTTAACAAGCGGCGACTGGACGATCGCTTTTGCTGCCTTCCGGGCATCCTTCTCAGTCTCTGCTCCGGTAACCCTTGCCTCGATTAACTTCTCTGCGCCCTCGCCATCGCGGGCAATCATCTTCGCAAGTTCGGTGCAGACATAATCGAGCCCCTCCTGAAACTCATCCCGATCTGGCGTGCCTGATTCAGCAGTCGCCGTCATAAGCACCATGTCGTTGGTGCTGGTGTCGCCATCCACCACAATCATGTTGAAACTGCAATCCACCGCCCGTTTCAGGCACGAATCAAGCGTTTCATGCGGCAGATCCGCGTCGGTGTAGATGAACGCAAGCATCGTTGCCATATTAGGGCAGATCATGCCAGATCCCTTCGCGATGCCGCCGATTCGCGCGCCTGAGGGGAGTTCAACTGCAAAATCCTTCTGCATGGTGTCTGTCGTCATGATCGCTCGAGCGGCTGCCGTGCTTCCCTCGTTAGTGTCGGATAATCCGGCGATCACGGAATCGATCCGGTTTTCGATCCAGTCCAGGTCAAGGGGCACACCGATGACCCCAGTTGATGCAACGCCGATCGAATCGACAGGAACGCCGAACCTGCCTGCAACCAGCTCTGCTGTGCGGGTGGCATCTGCAAGCCCACGCTTTCCAGTGAGTGCATTTGCACATCCGCTGTTTGCAACAACCGCATACAGCCGGTGTTCCGCGAGGTGCATTCTGGTAATGACAAGCGGAGCTGCAACGATCTTATTTTTCGTAAAAACCCCGGCAGATGCCCCTTCGCCCGTGATCACGGCAAGTCCGTCTTTTCCTTCTTTAATCCCGTGCGCACGCACACCGCGGACAGCGCACACACCACCAGGTATTTCCTTCATCGGCACACCTGTTGACTGCCTTCCTTATATATCTATATGTCCTATTATTAAATATGGACATGCGGATACTCTGCACCGAGATCTCTGCCGCGATCACCGATGCGATCGAACCCGTCATCGGTACACCTGAGTCGGGACAGGAACTGTACACCGGCGCAGACGGCACGCCCACAAAAAAAATCGACGAAATAGCAGAGAATGCCGCAATCGACATTTTGAAGGACGATGGGCGGAAGATATTACTTATAAGCGAAGAGTGTGGCGAAAAAGTTATTTTCGGAGACCTGCGCCGTCCGGATGTTCGGAAGAGTGATGTCGATTTCACAGTCGTGCTTGATCCACTCGACGGGACTTTTAACGTAGTGGCTGGTATCCCGTTTTATTCAGTCTCCATCGCCATTGGTGGATCCGATCTTTCCGACATCTCACTTGGTTTCATTGAGAATTTGCATTCCGGTGATGTGTATTACGCAGAGGCGGGTAAGGGCGCTTACTGCAATAAAAAACGCATCGGTGTGTCAGGAGTTAGCGAAATGCAAAAATTAAGCGTGACTGCTTATGCATACCGGACAGACTCGACAAAAGTGGTCGATCTTGGAAGGATTGTACGGAGAATTCGGGTTCTCGGGTGTTCGTCACTCGAACTCTGTTATGTTGCCTCGGGTGTCCTGGACGCATTTGTTGACTTTCGCAGATACCTGCGGATCACCGATATTGCCGCAGGAAAGCTCATTGTTGAGGAATCTGGCGGCATGGTCACCACTACCACTGGAATGCCGCTTACCGGCGAGCTTTCGATCGAATCGCGGGTGAGTATGCTTGCATCAAACGGGCATGTCCACAAGCCGCTATTAGATCTGGTCTCAGACGACGTGTGACCCGATTTTTTCACAAAAAATCGAGTAAAAACTGCCCTTCGGGTGGGGTTTGGTTTTGTGGTTGTTCATCGGACTTAGCTAATCACAAGATTGTGCAGATTTCAACGAGAAAGTATGAAGAAACGGTATTGTCCCACACACTGTGACCTGGATTAACAATTGTTATGCTTGATGGCGATTTTGCATAATTTCGATGCGCCACCTAAAACCACCATCATTAAGGCATATAGAAGGTGAAAAACTGTACCGGATCACGAAAATTAGCACACTGTCGAGTAAACAGGATATAAAATTCAAACATATCACCAGTATCTTGTACGTACTACTATCTTCTTGTGTCAATCTCGTGACATCTCGTGGTTTTTTCCGCCTCAGCTAAACACATACGACTATCCGATTGTACCGCTGCACGGTTACACGGTTACATAGTTATATGGTTGCCTGAGAATATCATCACCGATAAACTTGTTGGAGCGAATATGACAAAGATAGCAATCATCGGAGGTCCGCAGAGTGGTAGAACTGTCCTTGCATCGAAACTTGGCAAGAAAGGAAACGTAACAGACATCGCCATCCATGATTTTTCCAAAAGCGGCAAAACACTCGTATCAATCGACGCTACCGGGTACCCAAAGTCAATAAAACCGCTGATAACTGCCCTGAACCTCTCGGATATCGCACTTCTCTGCATCCCCCCGACAGGACCCGATATCCACACCGGAGAGTGCATCGTTGCACTGGATCTGCTGGGCTACAGACACGGGATGGTGGTGCTGACCATGTCAGATACCTCGCACCACCATGCGCTTGAGGACATGACCGAACGCCTCAGAAAGATCGCTGCCGGTACCGTTCTTGAGAACTGGGAATACATCGCCATATCCACCAGCACATTTGACGGCATGGAAGAGCTGAAAGAGAGGATCTTTTCGATGGGGGATCAGGTAGATCAGGAGAATGCGGAATTAAACGAGCTTTCGCCGCGTGTTGTGATCGACCACGTCTTCAACGTAACCGGCATCGGCTGCGTGATCCTGGGCATGGTCATGCAGGGCACGATTAATGCAAAGGATAAGATGGGCGTGCTGCCAGCCGGCAGGAAGGTTGAGATACGGTCGATCCAGATGCATGATGTTGATGCAAAAAGCGCGCCTGCTGGCGCACGGGTCGGGCTTGCTCTGAAGAACATCCAGCCAAAGGACGTGGAACGTGGATGCGTAATCTCAAACATTGACACGGTAAACACAGGGTTCACACTAAACTGCACGATTTCGAAGTTTGCAAAACGTGTTTCGGTTGGGGATATGGTCCATCTTTTCGTGGGGCTTCAGACCACACCGGTGCGCGTCGAAAGAATTGTGGTAGATGGAGAAGACATGGATCATGCCACTACGGGTAGCAGCCCCGTTGTAACGCTGTCGGGTTCAAAGAAGGTTACATACATCGAATCAGACAGGTTCATTCTTACCAATCTCGATGAGAAGCAGCGGTTTGTCGGATATGGCTTCTGCGGATCTACTATCCCGGAATCGATCCGATAATTTTGGGAATTTCATCAGACGTGACATTGTGCGCTATGAAATAGAACATCCATCTTCCATCAGACCAGAAATACTGCGGCATGCCGTCAGGCTCGATCCGGTACACGGTCTTCCCGCCAACCGTGATCTCTTTGAGCGTGGACGCCCAATCGCCGCCGAATCTGTATATGCCAGTGACCATCTTCTCAGTCTCGCTGCTCGCAAGCGCCTCGCTCTGGTATGCAGTCGTCCAGAGCGTTAACATCCTGCCATCTCCGTTGTAATGGATGATCGCAACATCTTCAATGTTCTCGATATCTCCTATATGCCGTTGTTTTGACCGCTGCAGCGCATCAGATCCGGTGGAGACCACTGTCCGTTCCATACCAATAATTTCTGCCGGAACGATCTCTGAAGCGTTCTGTTGCAGTTTCACAGGTAGCAAACCTGGCGGATGTGATGGACTTGACAGATCAGGCGAGTTGGTGATGCATCCGGCATAAGAAACCGCCAGCACCACAGCGGCGATGGTTAAATATGTGGAAACCCTTGTGTGCATAGTACCCTAACTTCCTTTGTTGTATAACGATTCTTTCGATGCGGGGGGTGGGATTCGAACCCACGAACTCCTGCGAGAATGGGCCCTAAACCCATCGCCTTTGACCTGGCTGGGCAACCCCCGCGCGGTGACTCAGGTGCGCCGGATGATGGACCGATCGGGAATCGAACCCGAGGCCTCTTCCATGCCAAGGAAGCAATCTACCCCTGATCTATCGGCCCATTGATGTGCGGCGACGTATGCTGGCATGTACTGTTGTATACCGAGGTATACTGATGTGTTGATGCGGTTTTCAGGTTATTAAGATTGTGGTTGGGATGATGTGGGCGGTCCCGTTGTGCTTGCACCTGTATAAACTACGATCTTTGTGCATGGATCAAGTACTTGCATAGCGAGTAGCTGCTAAGCGCTTACCGAAAACTAAAATAACAAAGTTGTCTGATTGCACTCCACATCCCTGACATTCGTTCGATTCGTTTATTCGTGATCCCTTCTGCCGATTTTATCACGAAATTCATGAATGGACGAATGGACGAATGACATGAATTTTAACAGGTTATTTTTCGGTGGCCCCTGAACACATACGATTTTAATGCGATAAGCGAGTTTAATGAACCAATGAACAAATCGCCAGAACATGACCATCTCACAGAAAAGGCATATCGGTACCGAAAGCTGCTGGATGCTGCACTCTCTGATCACGACATCGTGCCCGATCGCTCATCACACCTTCACGCTGTTGCGAAAGATTATTTGGTGATGGCAGAATCATACTACAAAGATGGTGTCCATTTCCTTGAATCGGATGGCGATTATGTCAACGCGCTGGTTGCTTTCAGCTACGGACATGCGTTCATCGATGCGGGTGTGCGGTTGGGCGTCTTTTGTTTGAGGTGACTCATGGATTACAATGTAACAATGGAAGCAGCATGGATGGTGCGCGATATCAAAAGCGTGGACGACGCTATCGGTGTTGCGATCTCAGAGGCGGGCAAGCGATTCCACCCGAAGTTGTCGTTTGTAGAGATTGAGATCGGGACTTTCACGTGCTCGCGTTGCAATGAAGAGATGGCGGCGGTGATGTTGGTTGCGGGCACCGCGCTTGTCGGGATGGTGCTGTCCATGAAAGTATTCGATGCTGAGAGTGAGGAACACGCATCACGGATTGCAAAATCAATGGTCGGGCGCGCACTCAAGGGTGTGCCACTGCGGGTGATCGAGGTTGTGGAATGGAACGGCTGAGTGATGTGCTGAAAAACGGCGCAGAGACCTGGAAGCAGAACCCGGTCTTGTGTATGCCGTTCCTGCTCATTTTCTTCTTCCAGATTTTACTTTTAGCGTTCCTGTTACTCGGGCTTGCAGCCGTCATCGGCACCGATACGGTCGCAGGCATCCAGTCACAGATATCTGAGATCGCACAGATGGCGCAGTATTCGGACACACCGATAGTCAAAGAGATGTCAGAGTTGATGCGCATGATTGCGCCATTCAAAAGCATCTTCATCGCTGTAGCCATCATTCTGGTGATCGGATGTGCGTTGATCCAGGCATTCTTTTCTGCAGGCGCAATCGGCATGGCAAGGACTGCGACAATGACTGGCACCACCCGGACCCGGGACATTCTCCCGTATGCCATGCAAAGCGGGTTTAATCTGTTTTTCGCCGGTATCGTAATTATGCTCATGTTTCTTGTCGGGATTGTCTTCATGCTTCCCGGCATGTTCACAATCATGGTCACAGACAATATCATTGTGCAGGTGATCATCATGTTCATTGGGTTTATTTTTTTATTTTTATACATAGTTGTCCTATCGATCGGGCTGGCACCGGTCAAATATGCGATTGTGGTTAACAACGCCGGACCAATCGAAGGTATCACGAGTGGATGGAGTTTCTTTTCACACCATAAAATGGACGTTTTTCTGATGTGGTTGTTGATGATTGTGATATCAATAGTCCTTGGTGTGGCTGGGCAGATCTTGTACATAAACCCGATTTTGGCAATGGTCTGGCAGTTTGTCGGCACGTTGATCAATCTGGTCATTGTTATGCCGCTGATTACGGTGTGGTGGACGCGCCTTTATATTAGCCGGACAGTCGTTGCGGAGGACACGCCTGCGTTTGTTGTTAACAGCTACTGACACTACACAGACACCATCACGAGCATTGCCACTACCCCGACGCCACCACCGCCACCACCACCCATTCGGCATCTGGAAAGTTTTATCAGTCATCGTTTTAATCGAAAAGATGTAAAGGAGATGACCATGCAGGACACACTTCCAAAGGAATATGATCATCACGCAGTCGAGCAGAAATGGCGATCCGGGATCGATCAGGACATCTATCGATTCGACTGGGAATCTAACAAGCCACAGTACATCATTGATACGCCGCCTCCATACCCCACAGGGAATTTGCATATCGGAAATTCGTTAAACTGGTGTTATATTGATTTTGTGGCAAGATACAAGAGAATGTGTGGATACAATGTAATGTTTCCGCAGGGGTGGGATTGTCATGGCTTGCCGACCGAGGTCAAGGTTGAGGAGACCCACGAGATCACCAGACACCAGATCCCGCGGGCAGAGTTTCGGAAACTGTGCATGGAACTGACTGCAGAGAACATCACAAAGATGAAGGAAACCATGCGGCAGCTTGGTTTTTCCATCGACTGGAACTGCGAATACGTAACGATGGATCCCGCGTATTACGGCAACACGCAGAGGTCGTTTGTCAGGATGCATGAAGGCGGCATGGTGTATCAGCGCGATGGTCCTGTGAACTGGTGTCCGAGATGCGGGACTGCGATTGCGTTTGCAGAGGTCGAATACGACGACCGGAATACTATGCTCAATTATCTCTACTTCGGGAACCGGGATATGGAGATTGCGACCACCAGACCCGAACTGCTTGCCGCATGTGTCGCGGTTGCGGTGCATCCTGGTGATGAGCGATTTTCGCACCACATCGGCGGCACGGTCGGGGTACCGCTCTTTGATTACGAAGTACCCGTGATCGCTGATGCGGAGGTCGATCCTGACTTTGGCACGGGTGTCGTCATGATCTGCACGTTTGGGGACAAGCAGGACGTACGGTGGTGGATCGAGCATGAGCTCCCGCTCCGCATGGCGATTGACCGTGGCGGAAGGATGACAGGGATCGCAGGGAAGTACGAGGGATTGAGCATCGCTGAATGCAAGGAAGCGATCACGGCAGACCTTGAATCAGCGGGGGTGTTATACAAGCGGGAGCCTCTGGCGCAGAACGTCGGGATGTGCTGGCGGTGCGGCACCCCGATCGAGATCCTCTCAGAGAAGCAGTGGTATGTCAAAGTCGATCAGGACGAGATCTTGAGGACCGCAGACAAGACCGAGTGGGTGCCGCCGCACATGAAGATACGGCTTGAGAACTGGACACGGAGCATGGAATGGGACTGGTGCATATCCCGCCAGAGGCTCTTTGCAACCCCGATCCCGGTCTGGTACTGCAAGCGGTGCGGGGCTGTGAGGGTGGCAGAGGCGGAATGGCTGCCCATCGATCCGACAGATACAAACCCTCCGGATGGAACCGCGTGTGAGTGCGGCTCAACTGAGTTTCTGCCCGAGGAAGACGTGCTTGACACATGGATGGACTCCTCTATTTCGGCGATGTCGGTTTCAGGCTGGCTATTCGGACGCTCGCCTGATCGAGCAGGATCGTCAGGGGCAGGGCAGGGCGGGCTGAAACTGCCCACGCAGCTCAGACCACAGGGGCATGATATCATCCGCACGTGGGCGTTTTACACGATCCTGCGAACGCAGGCGCTTACCGGGGTTGAGCCGTGGGAGACGATACTGATCAACGGGATGGTGCTCGGAGATGACGGACACAAGATGAGCAAATCGCTGAACAACACAGTTGCGCCCGAAACAGTGATCGAGCAGCACGGCGCTGATGCGTTTAGACAGTGGGCTGCGATCGGAGGATCTACCGGATCAGACATCATGTTCAGGTGGAAGGATGTTGTTGCCGCATCGCGTTTCCAGCAGAAGCTCTGGAGTATCGTCAGGTTTGCGCTGCCGCATACCAGTGACGCGGGCGATGCCGGCGATGCTACACTTGCAGCCATCGATCGGTGGATCTTAAGCAAGCTACATACGCTGATCATGGATGCAACCGACGCAATGGACCGGTACCAGTTCGATCTTGCCTTAAAGATGATCAGGTCGTTTGCATGGGACGTTCTTGCAGACAATTACATTGAACTTGTCAAGCACCGGCTGTATGGCGAGCCATCGCCTGACCGGCAGGCGGCAAGGCAGACGCTGAAGGCGACGATCGATGCAATTACAAGGATGCTTGCCCCGATTACGCCGTTTTTTTCAGAGGAAATGTACTCACAGCTACACGCGTCCACAGAAGGAAGCGTACATGAAAACACATACCCGATCGCGGACGAATCGATGATCGATCCGGATGCGGAGCGTGAGGGGGAGCGGATCAAAGATATCGCTCACGGGATCCGGAAATACAAATCAGAGCACGGGATAGCACTTAATGCGCCGCTTCAGGACATCGAGATCTATGCAGACGCGGTGTTCCCGTCTTCTGACATCGCTGGCGCTGCAAATACTCCAGTGCAAGTGATCACGGGAACACCTGATTTCGAGCACCGGGCGGTTGGCGTCAAGCCTGATATGAAGGTACTTGGTCCGATATTCAGGAAGGAGGCTGGAAAGATCGTTAAAGCGCTGGCAGGACTTGATCCTGCTGATGCGGCTCAGCAGGCGAGTGGTGGCGGCATGATACAGATAATGGTTGGTTCGGAGGTCTTCGAGGTTCCGGCGGATGCGGTCGCAATTGAGCGCGAGGTTGTTCTTGGCGGGAGAGCAGTGGATGTGCTTGAGGTGGATGGTGCGACGGTCGTGATCACGCGGTGAATAGCTTAAGTTGGCTGCCATACGGACTGATATGTCTCAAAACGGAGGTTATCATCGTCAGTGAGGTTTAAGTATCGTGGCGGTTACTAACCACATTGCATGGGGCGATATGAACCACCTGATATGCTTATGGTATCGTTGTTGACGTATCACAGTGAACATGCCGGAGCATACG
>JAYEGZ010000164.1:0-9771 GCA_034659315.1 Methanobacteriota archaeon | reverse complement strand
GTAGATCGAGTTCACGTCGGCTGCCCTGATTCGCATGTCCTGATGATTGTTTCGCCACATAATCTCATGCCCCTGCCACCCAATGACCGTTGGCAGACCGGTGAATGCGGAAATCCTTGAACCGGTAGAGTAGCTCATCCCTGGTGCCTCAATGATGACTGGCGTTCCGTCGATGTTACCTCGAATCCACAAAATCGCCAGATACTCCCCCCTTTCTGATTCATTCATGTATCTGATCCCATCCAGTGTCGGCGGGTTGCAGTCGATTGCTATCTTTGAGCACGTTCCGGTGAACAAATATATGCATCCTGAAACAAGGAGTATGCCGAATACTGCCACCCAGATCCATTTAATCATGGTACCGGGAATCCTGCTTATGAGATTTGGCGGTGGCAGGGTGGAGCACACCGTGCGTATATGCTGTGCAGGATATATCTGGTGTGCTGAATGCCTGGAATATATAAAATAAACAGCATATCCAGATGCGATCCCCCATAGAATCCAGATCTGCATATATAACTTAAACACCGTATTCATACGCTCGTTCGGCGCGCCAAAACCATCATCCAGATAGAATATCTCGCAGAAGATGGCGAGCAGCGCGCCTGCGAGCACAAGAATCAGAACAAAGCGATTATCCATTGCACCCCAACCAGACGATGCTTGATTAGATAGTAAATAGATACACAACACGATCAGTGGAATAATAACAAGCAGTATCTGGAAAAGGATCAGCGAAACGACAATTACCGATATCAGGGCAATCACATATCTTTTATCATGATTCAGATGCGAAAGCAGGAATGAAAATATCAGAAACAGGAAGAGCGCGAAGATCTCGACAAAGTTAATGAACAGCGTATTCTGATGCACGATCCCGACCCCGGACGCACCCGTGCCCTGAAAATCCAGATAAAACGGAGCGAACATGATTATGCTAAGTATCACGGCAATTGCGACCGGAATTGTCGTATTTTTGAGGCTTGATGTGCGGTACTGCTGAACCAGAGCCGCGATGGCAAAGATAACCAGATACACCGGATAATCCCACGCATTCACCACAAAGAGCGCTCCGATGCAGAGTGCAAACAGGATCACGCCAGTGATGATGCCAACGCGGTCCTCACCATACATCTGCATCCCCCCACCGTTTGATCTGTAAACATTGAGAATCAACAAAAGCGCAAGCAACTGAAACGGAATCGAGATTACATGTGGATGAAGGTCTCCGAAGATGAAACTGAAGTACGGGAACTCGTTTATCGTGTCAGGTATCACTCTCGTGGACGCCCACAGTCCGAAGACCGGATCATGGCTTGCAACCGGTAGGTGCAGGAGATTACCTGCCAGATTGAATATAATGTAAGAATTTGCGATGAAAACGACAAAAAACATTGATAGCAGCCCAAATCGCACATTCCTTGTCAGATTGTGCCCTATACCAAATGCTGCATTTGCAGCAAGCGCAGAGAACGTAACCAATCCGAGATTATAGGTGATGGTGGTAGAAATACCAGATAACTTGCTAAACACCGCAACAATCAGATATCCGAAGTAGTAATAAAAATCAATCGACCCTCCTGCGAGCCAGGGATCATAGGGTGGAAACTGGCTGGTCCTCATGATTGCATTTAAGAATGCGAAATCCATGAACTTCTCGCCAAACGAGGTGATTTCAGGATTATATGCTCTTATTATTAGGAAAACCACGAAAACAACGAAGAAAAGGGCTTCATTTCTGATGATAATATCCTTTTCGATCCGCGATCTGTTTCTTATGGCGCACAGCAGCGATACGATACACAGGATCGATCCAGCTAACAAAATCGTGCCTCGATCGAATGAAAACACATAAGAGAGGATCCAGGTTAGGTAGGTTAGTATAAGTATCCCGATGATCTTTGATATGCAGTATCCTTGATCTGCGAGGTTTTTGCAGACCATCGACACGATAGGAAGTGTAACTATGCCGGTGATGGTGATTGCTGCATACCAGATGATTATCTCGCTTAACATGCCCACCAGACTTATGTGATATGATTGTCGATATAGGATTATTATGGATCCGATGAATATAGAGTTGATCGTACGCTTCGTGATCGAACTCTTCTGGATATATGCGTGTGTCTATGCAGCCAGATCAACAAAACTGGTGTACTGGAGACAGTGCTGGTACATCGTCCTGCTCGGCTGTCTGATACACTCCGCATACATAGTGATTACGCTTACAGGGGTTCTGTACGCTCCGTATGCAGGCATGGTTCGAAATCTCGGGATGGGCATCGTTGCTATTGGAATCCTGATGCTTGCAAGAAGGACAAGAGAGATTATGGGAAGATGATCTCAGGCAGACATCTCTATAAATCACAGTGTGATCGGTAAAGCCTGAATCGCAATCACATTGAGCGGCAGAGTGCTTTTGACGGTCAGCAAATGCGAAGCATGGGACTGCACCCTACCATCCAATCCACCCAAGTTTTTAAGTATTTCAGTGTGCTATCAATATTATGCCAGAAAGAACATCCGAACTTTCAGGATTCTATAAACTCACACCAGATAAGCGCCAGAAAACCATCCGGGAACTTGCCGATCTTACAGATGAAGAAATCTCAGTCCTGATTTCAGGAATGGAACTGTCACAGGCAAACCGGATGATCGAAAACGTCATAGGCATGATCTCGCTTCCAATCGGAATCGCTACGAATTTTTTAATTAACGGGAAGGACTATCTCGTGCCGATGGCGCTCGAAGAGCCAAGTGTCGTTGCTGCTGCGTCCAACATGGCAAAGGTCGCACGGGCTAATGGGGGATTTCACACATCAAGCGATGAGCCGATCATGATCGGGCAGATCCAGATCGTGGACGTCAGCGATGCCGGGGCGATTCGCCAGAATATCCTTAACCGGAAACAGGAGATCATTGATAAGGCAAATGAGCAGGACTCGATGCTCGTAAAATTCGGAGGCGGGACAAAAGATATCGAGATCAGGACGCTTGAGACCAACGAGGGGCTGATGGTGATTGTGCACCTGCTCGTCGATTGCAGGGATGCGATGGGCGCAAATGCTGTTAATACGATGGCAGAGGCGGTTACACCGATTATTGAGGAATGCTCGTCCGGAAACGGCAGGGTTCTTCTCCGCATCATCTCAAATCTCGCAACACACCGTCTTGCACGGGCGCGGGCGGTCTTTGACAAAAACATGCTCGGTGGCGAGCAGGTTGTAGGTGACATCGTGAAAGCATACGCGTTTGCGTGTGCCGACCCGTACCGATGTTCCACATACAACAAGGGGATCATGAACGGCATCGATGCAGTCATTCTCGCAACCGGAAACGATTTCAGAGCTGTGGAGGCTGGAGCACATTCTTATGCCGCTATGTCCGGATACAAGCCGCTTGTTTCGTGGAAGAAGAACAGCAACGGTGATCTTGAGGGCAACATAGAGCTTCCGATCGCAGCAGGGATCATCGGCGGGGCGACATCGTCCAATCCGGCTGCAAAGGTGTCCCTGAAGATTCTCGGAGCAAAAACCGCACGGGAACTGGCGGAAGTCATGGTTTCTGTGGGGCTTGCGCAGAATCTTGGAGCGCTGCGGGCGCTTGCGGCGGAAGGCATCCAGCGCGGGCACATGTCACTGCACGCCCGCAATATTGCGATTATGGCTGGCGCTGAAGGTGAGCTGATCGATAAGGTTGCCGCGATCATGGCAAAAGAGAGGATGGTGCGCCCGGAGCGTGCAAAAGAGATTTTGGACGAGTTGCGAGGCGGTTGATCGATCTGATGAACGATGAATCCCCTGCCCAACATCAGGCGCAATATCAGGCTCAATATCAGGTCACATACACCGATTATTCGAGTAATCCATCAGGGATGGAGATAGTGCAGCCAGCGATAAATCCAGATCCGGAACCCGAGATAAAACCAGAGATCGTGCTCATAGGAACGGCGCATGTCTCCCATAAGAGTGTTGAAGAGGTAAAAGAGGTTATATCAAGAGAACAGCCCGATGTAATCGCAATCGAACTCTGCCCCGGAAGATATGCTGCACTCAAAGGCAAGACCGATGAGGTGACCGCGAAAGACATCCTGAGCAGTGGAAATGTGGGACTGTTTCTTGTCCATGCTTTTCTAGCATACATACAGAACAAGATAGGGTCTGAAATGGATGTGAAACCAGGTTCAGAGATGATAGCAGCGATTGATGCCGCAGAAGAACTCGGAACAGAGATCGCACTCGTGGACCGGGATATCCAGATAACGCTTCAGCGATTCCTGGCAAAAATGGGATTTCTTGAGAAGATAAAGATGCTTGGTGCGCTTGTTGGCGGGCTATTTGGACTTGGGGGAAAAGAGATCGATATGGACACCGTTACTGATGAGGGTGTCGTCGATCAACTGGTATCCGAGCTTAAAGCGTTTTCACCGACCACCGCAGGCGTGCTGATCGGGGAGCGGGATGCCGTCATCGCAAAGAACCTTCTCGATCTTAAAAACCGGGGAAAAGTGGTTGCAATCGTTGGAGCAGGTCACAGGAGCGGCATTCGAGAGTACCTCGCGCATCCCGAGAGGCTGCCTGATATACGCGAACTATTAATCGTGCCACAGAAGCGGTTCGCCATCGGAAAGATCCTCGGATACGGGATGATCGTCCTGGTTCTTGCAATGTTTGCGCTGCTTCTGATGACCGCCCCGCTTGATCGGTTGCTCGTTGCATTTGGGTACTGGTTTGTCATCAACGGCGTCCTGAGCGGGCTTGGCGTAGTGATCGCCCGCGGGCATCTGTACTCGGTACTGACAGCGTTTGGCGTCGCGTGGCTCACCTCATTAAACCCGCTGATAGCGGCAGGTTGGTTTGCTGGCATTGTCGAGGCTAAGATACGAAAACCGTCTCCTGACGAGATCCGTAGTATCGCAAATGCTGAGACCTTTGGCGAGATGATGGAAAACAACCTCTTCCGAGTGATACTGGTTGCAGCGCTTGCAAACCTCGGAAGCATCGCAGGCACATTCATCGGCGCTTACGTGGTGGTGAGAGTCAGTGGAATCGATATTGATACGATCAGGGACGGTGTCCTGAGCGCGGTTGGATTTTCTTAAGCACCCATGATATCTAAATCCTAAAAATCGCGGTAACTACTTGAGGTACCGGAAAACAGTATCACGCGACCTCGCTATACTGGCAATGCTTGACCAGGAGCACAACATGCGCCAAACGGGAATTTAACTATAGAGTGCGTAGGGACGCCGAGGATGATGCAGCTCTGCGGACCTCCGCTCACTCTGCGGTTATTTTTTTTTCTTGCCAGGAAACATAGAATCGCAATCGGGGGACCGATCAACATACCTGAGTAGTTATAGAAATCGCGAACTACCGCGATCGCATCAATGCAGCGCCCGGATCACAGCCTCGCGCATCACATCAACCGGCGGCTCTCGCCCGGTCCAGATAAAAAACGCCTCTGCACCCTGGTGCACAAGCATCTGCACGCCATCGATGGTGACTGCGCCCCTTTTCCGGGATTCTGAAAGTAGCTTTGTGCATAGGGGATTATACACGATATCAAAGACAACGAGTCCCGGGCGCAGGAGATCCGGGGATACTGGCATGGCATCAATATGGGGGTGCATCCCGACTGATGTCGCATTGATCAGGATATCAGTATCGACAATCTCGCTTTTTATCCCATCCAGACCGATGCTTTTTATTGATGGAATTTTCG
Source organism: Methanobacteriota archaeon (assembly GCA_034659315.1). Taxonomy (GTDB): domain Archaea; phylum Halobacteriota; class Methanosarcinia; order Methanosarcinales; family Methanogasteraceae; genus Methanogaster_D. The sequence goes on along the minus strand of JAYEGZ010000164.1, from coordinate 4,047 downwards.
TGATTTCGGAAAGTCCGAGTTCCACGTCCCGGGCGAGTCTCTCTGCACGATCTACCGTCCTGTTTGCGATAATAACCATTCCACCACTGCACGCAAACTGAAACGCAATCGCACGCGCCGCACCGCCTGCCCCAATGATCATGATCGTCTGGTCCGCAACAGCCACGCCAGCGTCTTTGAGCGCACGCAATGCCCCGATTCCATCGGTGTTATAGCCCCTGATGCCGCCGGTGAAATCGATTGTATTTACAGCACCGATCCTCGCTGCAATTGGGTCAGGATCTACATATTTCAATGCTTCTTCCTTCAGCGGGATGGTTAAGTTCAATCCGCCAAATCCAAGTGCTTTTGCCCCACGTATTGCATCCCTCAGATCTGGCAGGCGCACATTAAACGCGTGGTACTGGTCCGACATCCCGAGTCCGAGCACCTCGAATGCTGCGTTGTGCATGACTGGCGACATGCTGTGCCCGATCGGATCGCCAAGGACTGCATATATCTTCATCATGATTGTCAGTGGATAGTGGATGGTTTTCGGTCTTAAACTTCTCTGCCTGTTGGGTTGGTGTTACATATATGATGCTGTTGTCGTGGAGGTGTTATGCATGAGTTATGCACGGGTTATGCATGCTTGGAGAGGTTCAATAAAAAAGAGGGAGAGGTTCATGAACCTTCTTCTGATCATAAACGTCCAATAACACAGAGCAAGCCGATAAGGGTGGTGATCCCCATCAGTGCGAGTGCCGGAACTGATACTGGCAGGGTGAGTGATGCGTCAGCGATCACGACAAAGCCCGGCGATCCGCGGTCCAGCCCATCCGTTGCCGCGTCGTAGACGCCGTTTTGGTTTGCATCAAGCATGACATCACAATCACCGGGCGTGAGCGGGGGGATCAGGGGTCATGAAACTGCCACCTCCTTTGCTTTTTCCTTGGATCCCGGTCTTTGGCGTTGCCCTGGTACTGTCTGAGGGTCGGGCAGTCTGCCAAGGGCGGAGATTTGTGTCGCGAAACCCCGGCCGTGCCACCCCACAATAAGTTGTGGTCATCCCTTGTACTTGAAAGCTATCCAATGGTTATCTGAACCTTTTCTTTAATATCCGTCCCCCATGGAATGTCAAGTCTAGCTAACAGGTACCAAGAGGTTCTCTTCGTTACCCCCATTCCAGCAAGAGATTGTGCTATGCTAAGTGCAGTTCCTAACGTACCTTCCAGTTGGGGCATTTGGGGCTGTTGATCCAGAACATCTTCAGGAATTTTTATCTCGAAAGGATAGGTTCCGCTACCTTCATATTCTTTTTCTTCATCCAACTGATGCTCAAATTCATAGATACGGTCAGTCCTTGTTGATCTACTCGCACCTCTCCTCTCTTTGATCTTTTGCTCACATATCAAAGAGATGGTAAACTCCCTTGCCTTTGCTCTTTTCTTCATACTTAAAGTCGCAATTCCAGAAATAACTTCGCCAGTGCTGAAGTTGCTCTTCGGGACCGCGATATCAATCTTGCCTTTGCCAAACATCCCTCACCTCCTATATCTGTTATATAACTATTATCTGCTCTATTCTGCCATATCGATTGCTTTTCTTACAATTTCCTCTGACCATCCTTTTTCCATCAGAAGCGAGGATATCTTATCGTCTGTGTATCCCTGCGATTTATATTGTTGAACGACCGGCATCAACTGTCTTGCTTTTGGATCGATAAATTGCTGTTCTGATTTTGGCGTTCTAATCCCTTCTCCTGAGACACTCGTCAGATAGTGGGTAACTTCTTCCCTATCTTCTACAGGAATCTCCTCTGGCATGGTTACAGCAGTATAGAATATTGTGAAATAGACTGTTTTAACCATATCTATGAATATGCCCGCCACGAAATGTACTATCAGTGCTAAAACGACTCCAATACCTATAGCCACCCAAGAATTGGTTGCAAGATATAGTCCACCCCCAACTCCAACGATTAAGAGCATGGTAATCCCTATAATATACCCTCTTACCAGATCCCCCACAAAATCAATCCCAAAAACACCGACAAGAGCGCCGGGAACATTATTTCTTATATCTTTTATGTCAGATATAGCCTCTCCAACAGTTTTTTCTGGAATTATCGAGCCTGGTAATAAAAAATGACCAACCAAATCCCAACCTTCCTCAACTGCTGCACCTGCCATCCGCATAAGCATATTCAATATAGCCCATAAGCCACCCCTCCCAGTTCCTCCCTTCAATTTTCTGGATAGGGCGGTCAGCAAGATATCCAGTAATCCCAGAATAAAGATATCCTTTTTGTTCTGTCTTGCTCTTGCCAGCCCCTCTTTATAAGAGATCTTATTTCCTGTGAATGTTTGGTACACAATCCAACACTGGGCTGCGCGGTAATACATCTTGACAAACGGGAATAAAATCAACATCGACACTGAAAATATAAGTATAATCACTGCTATAACAATTGCGGCGCCTGTCAAAAAGTAGAACGATACAAAACTACCGATTGCAAGAACCCACAGAACAATTCCAACAACAGTCTGTATAACTGTGGGCTTAAAAATCGCAGAATTCCTTGCGATAACGGTAAAAGTGTTTTTCAACAGCTGTATAGTATCCTGAAGTGTACCCCCTGATATGCCAAATAATCCCATTTTTCTAGCCTCCTTTAAATTAAATTTTATTTACCATATAAAAGTCACCAAACCCCGCACTTGGGTACAGAGCTTGTGCATAGCGTTTTCGCGTTCGGCTTACCTTCTGCGAGATAACTATATTGTCCGCCAAAAGTGAAACCGTATGTTGATTATGGCAAGATTCCCTGCACCCCATACACTAACCTGAAACGTAATCATACATAAAGCTTATGGACTATCTTAGTACAAATTTTATAAAATACCAGATTCAACAAAAACCCCCCCCTCTCACGTCGACCTTGGACAGAACCGCTCAAGACCGAGCAGCCGGGTAACCTCCGCGATGCTGATCTCACAAAAGACCGCCTTCTTCCCGCGATCTTAAGTATCAGCTCGATCATCCCGTTGACGACCGTCGTCCCCGTAACAAGCGCTTGAATCGCATTATTGCACCAAGCAAGACCGCAACCACCGGCAACCCCACATATTGGAAACCCCGATTTCATGCCGATACCGACATACCCTCAAATACCGGATGCGTTTATTATTCCAAGGCGCCCTCCGATGCAGGAAAAACTCCAGTCACGCATATCAGAGAAGATGAGAGAGAATTGTTTTTCGGAGGTGGGGGATGCTTGTGGGGGTTGGGGGCAAATTATATGCTGCGTCCCCGAAATAGGAGTTAACGACGAAAAGCATTGAATGGATAGAGACGAGATTGATGATAGGCATACACGAAGAGAGATCAAGAAGTGTTGAAACGCCATACATAAAAGCCCGGATGATTCTGGTATTTATGATCATGGGAACTGCTCTTTGTGCCGAAGCAAATCCATCAGTTCCGGACATGTCCGAGAATGTGACGATTACGGAAATATACTACGACACCTATCTGAAGGGGGATAACAATGGTGAATTCATAAGAATACACAATCCAACCGCAGATACGGTCGAGATTGGTGGCTGGCAGATAACCGATCTTGAGGGTGCCATCGCATTCCCATCATGGACAGATATGGATGCAGGGACTTGTCTGTATCTTGCATATAATGCAACCGCATTCTATGATGAGACGCTCCAGAGAGCGGATTTTGAGTATGGTGTGGATTCCGATTCGACACCGGATATGGTAAAAACTTCCGGAACGATAAAATTATCTAATGCCGGAGATGAAGTGATCCTGAAGAATGAGAAGGGCGAGATCGTGGATGCTGTGATTTATGGTATCAGAGATTCTGTAGATGGGTGGACAGGTACGCCTGTGGATGATGTGCGTGAGGGCGTGATCCTGGAGCGGGACAGAGATGAAACCACCGGTAAATATGAGGATACGGATTCTGCGGAAGACTGGAACGATTTTCGAGTATACGGTGTCGGGCAGTCACACTTCTCGTATGAGACATTCGGTTTTGAAGGGAATGTGACG
>JAYEGZ010000163.1:0-9926 GCA_034659315.1 Methanobacteriota archaeon | reverse complement strand
TCACCCCGCAACCCCCCGCATCATCTCTCGCACTCGCACCCCAATTCCCGCGAGCAGAGCAACTACGAATAGCCCGATCATCGAATAGCCCGAGAGGTGCGGTGCAACCACGTAGATCACCAGATACGCGAACAAAAAGATCGTCCCGAGCAAGACCGAGACCCCGATCGGATCTCTTCGTACAGGCTCTCCCGGGTACGCCCGTATCCTCGAATCGAGCGCCTTTTCCGCGCTCGCCTCCCCGGTGGTCGCGCCCTCGGAGATACGGAGAACCCTGATACAGACCTTATCTACGACGATCCCGAGCGCCTCAACCGGGTTCTTGCTGAACCAGACCGCGAAGTCCTTAACAGTCAGCGTTGCGTCAATCGTCCATTGTGTGCCGCGTGCGAGCGGGTTGTTCACAACCCACATAAAGATCACGCCGCCTTTCCGGTAGAACCAGTCCGTATCAAGGCTGATTGAGTTCTCTGGTCGCAGTTTCTTCTTGAGGACGAGGAAGCCCGCGTACGTAAATAGGAGCAACTGAAGCGATCCGATGACGTGCCCTGCTGCGTACGGCGCATAATCGGCAATCGCCGCTGGATACGGCAGTATGTTGTAGAGCAGACTCGGGTACACGCCCAGGAGGATGCAGAGGAATGCCGCGATACCCATTCCGATTAGCATGTTTGCGGGTGGGTCCTTTGCCTTAATCCCGGCGTCTTTTCCGAAGAATGCGAAGTAGGGTAGCTTCAGACCGACTGATAGGAATGTTCCGACCGCAGCAACCTCGAGCATCAGGAAGATTGGCGCATTGCCAGCCATCTCTGCGGCGTGGATGATTATGGATTTGCTTGTGAAGCCGTTAAAGAGCGGCACTCCTGAAATCGAGAATGCTGCGATCATGTAGAGGATCATCGTGAGCGGCATCACCTTATAGAGCCCGCCTAATTCTGTTAACTTGCTTTTGCCGGTCATGTAGATGATTGCGCCTGCGCTCATGAAGAGGAGCCCTTTGTAGAGGATGTGGCAGAACGCATGTGCCGCGGTTCCGTCAATTGCGGTCTGGCTGATAATACTGGTGCCAGTTCCGCTTGCAGCGCTTGCAGCAATACCTATGCCACAGACCATGTAGCCAACCTGACTCACGATGTGATAAGCGAGAAGCCTTCTGATGTTGTTCTCAAGAATAGCGTAGACAACACCGTAAAGAGCCATGATTGCGCCGAGCCACATCAGGATCGCGAATCCGTCTATCGTGAAGCCTGCAAACCCGCGGGCAAGCACATACACAGCGGTCTTTGTGGTGAATGCGGTCATGAAGACTGCACCGGTTATTGTTGCTTCTGGGTACGCATCAGGCAGCCATGCGTGAAGCGGCGGTACTGCTGCGTTGATGATGAATCCAAGCAGGATCAGGATTGCCCCCGGCGATGCGTAAGTGAATGCGTCGATTGTGAATGGAACAACTTTAGCCAGAGTGCCGTTAACGATCAGAGAGCCGTCAACAAGTCCGCCCGGTTCATGCATATAGAGGATGATTCCGCCGAGTAGGAGGACACCTCCCACGACATGCACCAGCAGGTACCGAAATCCTGCGTCAATCGATGCCTTCGTGCGTCGGTACCAGACCAATACGACTGATGCCCACGCCATAACCTCCCAGAAGATGAATACTGTGATTAAGTCGCCTGCGAAGACGACACCAAGCGCGCTTCCGATGTAGAGGAACGCGGCGACGTGCTCGCCTGCCTCTTCCACACGCAGCGCATAGAATGTCATTGCGAGAGCTGCGATTGTGAAGACGTATCCGAAGCATTTGGAGAGGAGATCGACTCTCCCGAAGACCAGTTCGTACTCCATGAATGGATGCTGCCAGTAGGTGCCGTTCTGCATGAAATATACATCGATGATGGCTGCAACCGCTATCAGTAGCATGTATGCCTGCCGCACCTTTCCTTTGAAGAGCGGGATTAGAAGCGCTCCAACGATAAATATCGCGGCTGGTGGCACGGTGAGGATTTCATTTGTCATAATAATCCTCCTCCTTCATGACAACGTTATGTCCGTACGCCTTTGCGCCGAGACCGAGCAGTGCGCACACGATGAACCCAAAGATCGCACCGAAGATAGGTATCTGCTCAAATGCGAACGGAGCGTGCTCCCCGTGTTCGCCGTGTGCGGCATCTTCAGCATGTTCAACATGCTCTGCATGATCCACATGTTCCGCGGGCGGCGCAAGTTGAATCGCAAATCCGAGCAGGCAACTGATGATAAGACTTGCGTAAAGCACGTAAACTAATTTTTTCACGGTTTTTGGATTTTCAAGCCATCTTTCTAAGAACCACATCGTTAGATCCCTCCACCTGTTACATTTGCAACCGCTATCTCGACGATATCAAGAAACATCCCCGGCGCATCGGGCCATATCCCGATCACAATCGATATGATCGCAGTCAAGACCAGTGGAACCAGCATCGTAAGTGGTGCCTCCTTGTACGCAAGTTTATGGTCTGGTTTCTTGAAGAACGCAACATAGATTACCGGGAAGAAGTATGCGGCGTTAAGAACCGCACTCACAAGCAGCACTGCGATGAGAATCATGCTGCCCAGCTCAGCAGCGCCCAGGAGCAGGAACCACTTGGTAACGTATCCGCCCGCGGGCGGCATCCCGATCATGCCAAGAGCGCCCACGGTGAACGCAAGCATCGTGATCGGCATCTGTCTGGCAATTCCGTTCATATCGCTGATGTTCTCCTTCTTAGCAGTCACGATCAGTGCTCCAGCACACATAAAGAGCGTGATCTTCATGAACGCGTGGTACGGGATGTGAAGCATCCCGCCTGTGATCCCGTGCGGTGTTATGAGCAACGCTCCAAGCACGATGTATGATAACTGGCTCACAGTCGAGTACGCAAGTCGTTTCTTGAGGTTGTCCTGCATCAGTGCATAGATCGATGCAAGGATGATCGTTATCGAGACGAAATACGCCATGTAGAGCCAGATACCACTCTCTTGCATCAGATCGACTCCGAAGACATAGAGAATGACCCTCACTGCCGTGAAGACGCCTGCCTTCACAACTGCTACCGCATGGAGTAGTGCGCTCACCGGAGTCGGCGCAATCATCGCCGCTGGCAGCCACGCGTGAAGCGGCATGAATGCGGCTTTTGCGCACCCGATCATGAACGTTATGAAGAGGATTACGAGTGTTGTCTGCGGTATCGCGTCCATTCCCGCGATGCCGGTAAATGAGAACTCTGTTGTTCCTGTGTAGTGGTAGACCACAAGAGTCGAGAAGAGCAGTGATATGCCCGCGATCATCAGGTATGTTAGATATTTCCTGCCCGAACTGATCGCCTCAGGCGTCTCGATATGCGCAACGAGCGGGTATGTCGAGATCGTCAGGAGCTCGTAGAAAAGGAAGAGCGTGATCAGGTTCGCTGAGAATGCGATTCCAACGGCTGATGAGAGCGCTATTGCAAAGCAGAAGAAGTATCTGGTCTGCGCATGTTCATTCAGCGATCGCATGTAGCCGATCGAGTAGGAGGTCACGAATATCCACAAAAACGAGGATGTAATCGCAAAGAGTATCCCGAATGCATCGACCCTGAATGCGATCGGAAGATTCGGGAGCATCTCAACAACCTGGTATGTGATTACATTCCCTTTGAGTATCAGCGGAAGCATCGAGATCACAAGCCCGAACTTGATGAATGCCGCAACAAACGTCCAGCCCTCCCGGAGGTTCGGGTATTTTCCAGATGCGAGGATCAGGACGGATGCGATCATCGATACGAGCACTGCAAGCAGTGGAGTTATTGAATTAATCTCTGTAATCATCATGATCACCTCAGGGCACCCCGCCCAATCCAAGCAGTGCTTTTGCCAGTGGTTCGAATATATGTTCGATTGGATAGCCTGCGAAGAATCCAAAGTATACGCAGAGAATACCAAGTATCACCATCGGAACAAGCATCGTCAGCGGTGCCTCGTCTCGTTTGATGTTCTCGATCTCGTGCGGGTGCCCAAACCAGATGTTGTCAAATATCCGCCAGAAGTAGACGATGTTGAGCAGACTTGATACAAGGATGACCGCTACAAAGATCCACTGATCTGCTTCTATTGATCCAAGCGCAAGATACCACTTGCTCGTGAAACCAACCGTTCCGGGAACTCCGATCATCGAGAGCGCCGCTACCAAAAAGACGGTTGTCGTAACAGGCATCTTCTTTCCGAGCCCCTGGAACTGGTAGATGTTCCTGATGCCGGTTCGATAAAATATTGCGCCTGCCACAAGGAAGAGTGCGCACTTCATGAACGCATGGTTCATGATATGCAGGAGTCCCCCCTGCATCCCGATCACGTTCACAAGACCAAAACCTAAGAGGATGTAGCCAATCTGGCTGATGCTTGAGTACGCGAGCATCCGCTTGATGTCGCTCTGCGCTATTGCAAGAACTGAGCCCACAATGATTGCAAGCGCTGCTGCCCAGGTGAGAATCTCGGTCATGTTCACATTGATCACAAATGCGGGCGTGAAGACGCCGAACATGAACCGGATCATCGCATAAACGCCGACCTTTGTCATCAGTCCTGCGATGAGTGCGCTTGCTGTCGATGGTGCGTGCGTGTACGCATCAGGCAGCCACGCATGAAGCGGGAAGAGACCGACCTTGATGCTGAATCCCGCCATGAAGAATGCGAGCGCTGCAAGAACGACCTTGCTATCGCAGATACTCGGCAGGAGGCTTTGCATGTCAGCCATGTTCAGCGTGCCTGTCACAGCGTAGAGGTAGCCGATCCCGAGCAGGATGAATGATGCTGCGACCGTTCCCATGATCAGGTAGTTGAAGCTTGCAACGACGCCGTCTCCGCGGTCACCCATCGCAATCAGTGCGTAAGCAGTAAGTGACGAGATCTCAAGGAAGACATAGAAGTTGAAGATATCGCCGGTGATTGTCATTCCCATGAGTCCGGTTATCAGGAGCAGGAATACGGAGTAGAATGGGGTTGTCTTACCGGGAATTTCTTTTTTGACACTCTCCAATGAGTATATCGACACCATGAACCCGATGAACGCGATTATCAGGCAGACGAACCCGTTTAAGAGGTCGATTACATATTCGATACCGAATGGGGGGTCCCAGCCACCGAGTTTGTAGTGGATCGTTCCTGAGTTGATCACGGTCACGAGATTGCTTCCTGCAATCAGGAGAACCACAAACATCGCAAGCATCACCCAGTACCACGAGAGTCTCTTATCGACCCACCCGACGATCGGTGTCAGGAAGCCTGCGATCAGCGGGACCACGACTGTGAGCACGGGCAGGTGGGGTGCGATGAGATCAAATCCAGTCATTGTTCACTCACCTCCGCAACACCTTTCTGTCGTGCATGTTCCGAAAACTCGGGCTGGAGTTCCCGTCTTGCCGCAAGGATCACGTCCTCCTCGAGCGATCCGTACTCATTATAGATTCTGATGATTAACGCAAGCGCAACAGCGGTGGTACTGACCGCAACCACAATCGCTGTCAGTATCAGGCAGTGCGGAACCGGGTTTGTGTAGATCACATCAGCCGCATGTTCCACGTGTTCAGCGTGCTCTGCGCTGTGTGGAATAATCGGCGCGGTGCCACCTGTGATGTCTGCAAGCGAGACATAGAAGAGGAAGATTGCAGTCTGGAAGATGTTTGCTCCGATGACTTTCTTGATCAGATTCTTCTTTGCGATCATCGCATAGAACCCGATCATCATCAGCGTTACGTAGATCCAGTAATTATACTCGGCATAAACGATATCGATTACTCCGCTCATTCTTTTGCCTCCTCTGCATCCGATTCGGGCGGTGATACATCAAAGAAGAGCGAGATCATAACAGCAAGCACTGTGATACCGATCCCGATCTCCACCAGATCGATCAGGTACTTGGAGACCTGAGCAGGATCCGATAGCAGCGGAACTGCGTTGTACTGTAGAAACATTCCTCCAAAGACGATGCAGGCAAGTCCTGTTGCTGCATAGATGGTAAGCCCTGCGCTTGCAAGAATCCTGTCGAGAGAATCAGATATCTTCTTCTTTCCTTCGGCGATGCCGTAGATCATCGCATACAGGATTATTGCTGCGCCGAATATCACACCGCCCTGAAAGCCGCCACCAGGTCCGCTTGCGCCGTGCATGATAACATAAAGCGCGAAGAGTTCGATGAACGGGACCATAATCCGCACGACTGTTCGGATGATCACGCTCTCCTGGATCCCGCTCATGTTTCACGCCTCCGGAGGAGGAGCATGACTGCCATTCCCGCGGTGAATATCACTGCGGTCTCACCGAGCGTATCGTAACCCCTGTAACTGGCAAGAAGAGCGGTTACGATGTTTGTGACTCCCGATTCCGGCAGGGATTTTTCGATGAAGTACTGCGTCATCGGAGCCTGGTATGCTGGCGAGTTGATGTCTCCGAACGCAGGCAGGTCGTGCCCTGCGTAGATTAACATCGCGCCTGTGATCACGACCACGAAGAGTGCAAATGTCTTCAATCTTCACTCCTCCCTTCGGTTCTTGCAAGCGTTGCGATGAATAGGACGGTTGTGATCCCCGCGCCGACAGCAGCTTCGGTGAATCCCACATCGACCGAGTGCATCTCGACCCAGACGATCGCCATTATCATGCTGTAGGCTGAGAGGATAATGATCGCTGAGAGAAGGTCTTTTATCGATATTGCGGCGATTGCACAGACCACAAGGAAGAATAACATCGTGATATCGAGTATCCAGATCATCGTACCTCACCTCTGTCTTCCCGCGCTCGGTCTTCGCTGGTGTTGCCCGTGTTGTCAGTATCACCATTGCCGGCATTCAACCACACCACCTCGTCATCAAGTTTCCTCCACGGCTCAAGCCCGACATCGTACGCCGCTTTTGCGATAGCGTGAGTCGAAGTTGGATTCGCAAGCAGGATGAAGAGAATTAAGAAGAGGATCTTCACGCTGACAAACGTCGCGCCCCCGTAGATGATCAGCGCAACGAGCATCAGTCCTTCACCTAATGTATCGCACTTGCCTGTGGCATGCATCCTTGAGTAGAAATCAGGGAACCGCACGAACCCGATCGTTCCGGCAAGCATGAAGAATGCACCTATCAGTAAGAGCGTGACTGTGAGCACATTTATTATCGTTGTTGTGTCGGACATCATTTTTCTCCTCTTTTTAGTACCTCGTCGCTGCTATCGTCATAATAAAGTTGAGAATCGCATACAGAAGTGCGATATCAAAAAAATCCGGTCGTTCGTAGATGAACCCTATGAGAACCAGGAGCACGATCGTTTTAGTGCCGATCACGTTCACTGCAATTATCCTGTTAAATATTCCGGGTCCCTCAATGCCACGGTAGAGCGAAACAAAGCTTGCGATGACAATCAGGAGTGCCATCGCCAGAAAGACATCCACCATCTCTATCGTTCCGAAGAGTTCTGTGCCAGCCATATCAGTCCTCCATAAATATATGGGCAATCCTGCGCTCCATCGCGCCTTTTAGGAGGTCGTCAGCAGGCTCCTTTGCGATGGCATGAACATAAAAGACATCGTCCACAATGTCGATTGTGACTGTCCCGGGGGTGAGCGTTATCGAGTTTGCAAGCGCGGTACGCGCTACATCACTCTTAAGCATCGTCTCGAACATGACCACTTGTGGGTCGATAGGCATCCTGGGTGAAAGCGCCCGTTTTGCGACATCGATGTTTGCGAGCACGATTTGGTAGCTGAGCCACGGAATATACGCGATGAACCGCAGGGTTTTTGTCAAGCCGTGGCTTCCCACGCCGGTGAATAAAAGATCGTGGGATGCGTAAGCCACTATCCCCGAACACGCGATTCCTGCACCCACATGGAACTTGTCGAAGTGTGCTGAGAGTAGTAGCCAGAAGGCGAGCACGATTATGTATGTTGCTATGAAATATTTTATATTCATGTCAGATCACCAGCAGTTATTCTTGTTCAATGTCATGTTGAGCGGTTCATGCACCCCCATCTTATGAAAGCCCATTGATATATATTCTGTTATCACTTAAATTTTGATGGATGGACATCAACATCTACAAAGTGGGATGTCGCGCCACGAGGTCGTGTTAAATGCTCATTATTGCACACTAAGTGGGATTTAAGGGGATTTTGATGCCCACCATCGCCAAAGCGGGGAACAAAAAGCTTTAATAAGTCCAAATGCCAACGAAGATGTTGATACATTGCTCCCGACTGATGCTTATGGCGGCAGTGGTCACGTCCGCACACCACCGCCACACCGTAAGATAATCATGTGGAAAGATGCTACAATGTAGCAAAACTTTATGTATGGAGGCATTAAAAATGGCGCAAATGAAGAAAGTACCTAAGAAAGATACAAAACCTGAGAGGGTTGCCCTCCTTGAGGGTCGGATCAGGGAGATCTATGCGGAGTACAGGCATCTCCTCCCGGCAGAGTACAAATGGGAAGATGAAGGCAGCCGCTGGACCGAACTGGTCTACTGCATATTCGCGGAACTTACACACCACTCGTACAGGGATGCGCGCAGGCTGGCAAACGATATTGCAGACTTAAAACTGCTGGAGGTCGATGATCTGGCTGGAATACCGATAATGGATGATGGTATGGTCAATCCTGACAACTCGCGTATAAAAACCATAACAGACATCCTCAAAGCGAATGGTGTTGATGGCGATGACATCACAAAGTCGCTTTCGGCGATTTGCAAGGTAGCGCAGGCAATTGAGGAGAATTACGACGGTAAGATTCAGAAGTTCCTCAGGAAGTATGGTCACGAGATCGTCAACGAGTTCGACTCACATGTCTCGTTTTCCGAGGTAAGTAAAGGCACACAGTCGAGGATCCTTGTGAAATGGATTCAGAACACACTTTGCATGCCACTTGCATTCTCGAATGTCTATACGGCCAGGTTCTGCGAGAGGAAGGATGCCAGCTACTGGGAACTTGCAGAGGCGGCAGACAACCTCGGGATCAATGGTGCTATGCTCGATGACCTCTTAGAGGTATACATCGTTGACATAGAAGGAAGGAAGGTATAATCATTGATAGGCAGGGGACCTGAATACGGGTTCCCTACCTTACTATTTTTTGGCTCGTCCGGGCGGGATCGCGTCTTTCGTTTAAACGTACATGCAAGTGACTTGCGGCTAAAAACCAACCGCATCCACCGGTTCACTGATAAATACCGATTAAAGGCTATTGTCCCGGCGTACAAGGTTCCTTCAAGAGAGCACATCCGACATTTTGGAGTAACCCCGCCACCAAAAATGATTGATTCAGGCGCTTTTGTAATGCGAGACCCCGTGGATTCGGATATCAGAAGACCCCCGCGGCAAACCCATGCTTGACTACCTCTTCCAACCGAATATTTTATGAGGCATGACCACGCTTTTCGATTACATACGCAAAAAGACCGGCACAAGGCAGACGGGCCCGTGGTCTAGTCGGTTATGACATCGCCTTTACACGGCGGGGATCATGCGTTCGAATCGCATCGGGCCCATAAGGGGCTGTGGCCTAGCCAGGTATGGCGACGGGCTCCAGCGGATAAATGATGAGCAACGGGTCTACTGATGCCTGCCCGACGGGGCAAGCGTGTGAGGAACCGTTGGAGCACTGATTTGTGCTCTCCTCGACCAACGAGGGTTCGGAGAGACCCGTCGATCGTGCGTTCGAATCGCACCAGCCCCACTCTCTTATTTTTTTGTATGTGTTAGCCGAGGCGGAAAAAACCACGAGATTTCACAAGATGGACGCAAGAAGACGTAGTACATGCAAGACACGGAGGATATATTTGCATTTTATATCCTGCCACCGCATAATTTCTTGTGGAAATCGGTGTAAGTATATGGTTAGCCCCGATGGGCAGTTTTTACAACCCATTCCTAAGGCGTACTTTGGATTT
>JAYEGZ010000162.1:0-2430 GCA_034659315.1 Methanobacteriota archaeon | reverse complement strand
GTGATCTGCTTGTTCCTACCATCCGGCGTGATCTCGACCGCCTGCATATCAGCGAGTTTTGCGCAACTGCGTGAGATTGTGCTCTCGGATATACCGAGCCGCGATGTAATCGCCGTGAGCGTTGTGGGTCCGTTTTTGAGGATGTCGCCTAATATCTGCCGCACTTTCGCATCAGGCGTGCGAACGATGTGCGGCAGTTCGATCTCGCGGAGTTCACGGTCGATGTCGCTAAAGTTTGTGGTTTTGTAGACCAGTTCTGATAGGGCGATGGATGCGGCAGTGAGCGCAATCAGGATCTCGCGGGGACCTCCTGAGAGGTTCACGATGACTTTGCCGCGTGCTGGTGCGGGTAATATGGATGATGCGGGTGGCGAGGGTGCGGCTGAGGATATCAGGTCCATTAAGCGCAGCATCATCGCACTGAAGTCGTGGTGATCAATTGGAACAACATCGACGGTGATTGTGCGATCAACCTTCCCGGTCAGGTCTTTTATGTCATCTATTGCATGATCAGCACGGGGATCTGACGCGACTGGTTGCAGGAGGATTATGCGGTCGCCTTTTCCGATTCCGTGCTTCACAATGAGCGAGATTACGTGTGTGGTCTCAAAGCCGAGTGGTGAGATGTACGTCTTCATAGTTGTGGTGCTTTTTTGGTTTTTGGGGTATTAATGCCCATCGGCGCTAATGTTGCGTGATCGCGGCGGGGGTTTATATCCGAGTCTCCGGGGGACTGTGGTGGCAAGTTTCATGATAGATGCATGATATAAGTAGGAGTCGTGCTAAAAACGATTTCGGAGATCATAAGAACAAACGTTGCGGCGAAGGCTGGCTCAAAAGGTCAACTCGCAAGCTCTCCGGGATTGACGATAAAGAAGCCTGGGGCAGAGGCATTAAAAGATATTTCGGCGAAACACGATGTGAGGGGGTAAGAAAATGAACGGAAGCATTAAATTTGAGGTAGAAACCCCACTGAACACGACTATCTCTGTTTCTGAAGGATACTGGAATTACATCACAACAATAAAACATCCGTACATGCGAGACATTGAGACTTTGAAATATCCGCAAAGCATTCGCCGGAGCAGGACGGATGAGAATGTTTACCTATTCTAACGCCAGATTATTTATGTGGTAAACAATACTATCTATGCGTGGTCGCAAATCGCGCAGAAGGATTCGTGATCACCACATACATTACCCATCGAATAAAGGAGGGTCAGGAAATATGGAGAAAATAAGCGTTGTTTTCAACAGACTCACAAACACGCTCGACGCCTGGTTCGACGATCCGGAGAAGGAATGTGTATCAGAGGAGACTGGAGCGGGGGTTATTTTGAAGAAGGATGTTAATGGAAGGGTAATAGGTTTTGAGAAGTTGAATGTGCTGGTCGATAAAGAGACCCCTGTGCCAGTTGAAGTGTTACGCATCTGATACGGCATACCGATACTCGAAGATCCAGTACAAGATCATTGGTGGTACTCCGATGGTGATCCAGTTAGAGCTTTCGGATGTGGTAGAATTTGAGCGGGCGGTTTTGCAGTTTGTGGCTGCGGGGCAGTGAGGTGGGGTAATAGTGGTGGGGGGTTGGTGGCGGCTCGGTCACATGGAAATTAATGCGTGCCTATGCAAGTATAGCATTTTAATTTCAATTTAATGCAAGTATTGTGGAATAACGATAGGTTTATATGGGCTGGGCGCGTATAGTATATCCATGCAACAGATGATGCTCACGGTCATACCAAAGAGCGATTTTGAGGTGCCAAGCAGCACCGGTTACCAACTTTACTCTGCCCTGCTTGCGGTTATGCGTTCATCCAATCCAGAAGCTAGTGAGCACGTTCACGATTCAAAGATTGGGGCGATTGCGGTAAGCGGGCTTTCCGGAACGTTTGGAAGAGCAGCAAAGCACCCTATGAACAAGATGCTCTATTCGAGGCAGACCTACCAGTTTCACATCGGGATCACTGATCCAGCCGAGATTGAGATATTCCAGTCACTGATCAAGCCGCTGATCATCGAAGGCATGGATATCAATCTTGATGCGGGGTCTCTCTTTATTGAAGAGGTTACGAGCAGTACACTTACGTTTGAGGAGTTGATGGGGCAGGTTTCACGATATGATGGAGGGGTGATAGAGTTTGCGTTCATGTCGCCTACGTGTATCCAGTACGGGAACAGTAGCGCAACCGAGATGTTTCCACACCGGGTTGCAGTCTTTAACTCGCTTCTTTCGAAATGGAACCATGCCTGCCCGGAGGAGCTTAAGATGAGCGTTTCACGGGATGAGTTTGCACGGTATCTCGCTGAGAAGCCGGATGCGAAGTCTTATGATACTCACAGCGTAATGGTTAATACTGCGTATGATTCAAAGCGGGGGCATCCGAGACCGATATTCAAGCAGGGGTTCACTGGCAGGTGTGTGTACC
>JAYEGZ010000161.1:0-2451 GCA_034659315.1 Methanobacteriota archaeon | reverse complement strand
TGAACCTGCATCCGCGGGTGCGGACTTTCCAGAGTTACCTGAAGATTCTAACATTTCTGCCCCGGCGGATATGGCAGGCAGTCCGTTTGACGATGATCCTGACCAGATGCCGGCATTCCCTGATGATGGTGACATGTCCGGCTTGCCTGAGCCTGCAGAAAGTGATGCAGGTGGCGAGCTGGAACACCAGTGGAAACAGACAGTCCAGAGAATAAAGGAATTAAAAACCAGATACATGACAAAATAGTGTACACTCTGGAGCAGATCGCACAAATGCGGGTGGCATGCCCAACTGTACCGTACTGCGCCATCTGTTATGGTTGCTACGGCTTTTTAGGTGATGCTCACGCAAAAATGTCCTGAAACGCTTGATCTATCCTGCTGCAATATGGTATCGATGGCACCCTGAACTTCGGGCGCTCCGACATATCGAAACACTTTAGTAGTACCCAAGCGGTACACTCAAACAGATAACAGGCAGGTGTTTGCTTCATGTCCAACATACAAAAATGTTACCAGTGTGGACTGTGCACCGGAATATGTCCGATGCGAATGGTCTCAAAAATGTCGCCAAGGGGCACGATATACAATAATAATATCTATGACACGCCAACCGCGGATGTCTGGCAGTGTCTGACATGCGAACTCTGTTCGTCGCAGTGTCCACAAGGTGTTTCTTTCTCTGATTTTGCGTTAGAAGAACGAGCAGGAAAAACTCTGGCAGATATCCCTCACGAAGGGGTTTTCTCGAGCATTTCAGACCTTATGTCGATGCTGGATGCGGGCAAGGTGACCTTCATGCAAGGCGCTGAGAAATCTTCGTATGGTTATTTCCCTGGATGTCTCGACTTCCACAATCTATTCTTTGGTCTGGAGGATGTAGATTTTACAGAGATTGCGGAATCAAGCATGAAACTACTGAAACATGCCGGAATTGACCCGATGGTTATGCAAATGAAGTGCTGCGGGCATGATCAGTTGTGGCAGGGGAACAAGGAGCTGTTTGACCGATTGGTTGAGTATAATACCCGGTATATCAAGGAGAGCGGGATTAGCACCCTGATCGTGAGCTGTGCCGAGTGTTACCGGACGCTTACGAAGGATTATGACCTCAAAGTCGATGTCAAACATATATCCGAGTTAATTGGTGATGCGAAGTTTGATGTGAAATCGGATGCCGCTGCGACAACGGTGACATACCATGATGCATGTCGTCTCGGACGTCATTGCGGCGTGTATGATGCCCCGCGTGAATCGCTGGCAAGTGCCGGCATGGATATTGTTGAGATGGCGCATTCAAAAGAGGATGCGAGGTGCTGCGGCGTCAGTTCGCTGATGAACTGTAACGAGGTGACAAAGGCACTGCGCGTCACACGGATGAACGAAGCTGGTGATACCGGCGCATCAGCGATGGTAACGTCCTGCCCCAAGTGTCTGGCGCATTTCAACTGTCTGAAGAAGGATGAGTCAACTGATTATAACTTTGAGGTGGTTGATCTTTCTGTGCTGCTGGCACGACAACTGAATGGCAGTCAGAAGTGAACGATTTCGGTGCATACAGGTATCCAAATCTGACGGCGAGAGCGTGCGCCGCGCACTGGCTGAGGCTGGCGCACTCCAGAAAGATGCAGTGATTCAGAGGGATGCGGATTATCTATATCTCCCGGTTACACACGAAGCCTGCATAGAAGACAGCTTTCCAGACCTGAGTGTCGAGGTTCAACACAGAGAGTTTGAACGTAGAATCGAGCCGTCATTTGATGAGTTTCTTGGTTTCACACCCTCTTATGAGATGATCGGCGATATTGCGATCATCGATGCCGACAATTCCCCTGATGCCAAACGAATCGCTGATGCGATCCTTCTGATGCACAAGAACGTGCGAACCGTTCTTGCGGCATTGACTGATGTGCAGGGTGAGTTTCGGATCCGGGATTTTCATGTGATAGCAGGCGAGCCCGATACAGAGACCGTGCACAAGGAGTATGGCTGCCGGTACGAGATCGATCTTGCGCGCGTCTATTTCACGCCGAGGCTTGCAACAGAACGCAAACGCATAGCAGACCAGATCCGCGAAACCGATGTCGTTGTCGACATGTTTGCAGGTGTTGGTCCTTTTAGCATTCTTATTGCGAAATCAGCCAGATATGTGATTGCGATCGATAAGAATCCAGTGGCAATCGAATATCTTGGACGTAACGTACGGTTAAACTCGGTAAACAACATAAAAATTATCTGCGATGATGTGCGGGACGTCTCGGAAGATCTGCGCTGTACAGCAGACCAGATAATCATGAACCTGCCACATTCGGCGCACGAGTTCCTTGACGTTGCGTTGACGATTGTAAAACCCGGCGGTACTATCCATTACTACGATATCAGATCGGAAGACGATCTGTTTGAGGGTGCGCAGGAGATGATCGAACATGCTGCAGAGGCGTGTGGTATGAC
>JAYEGZ010000160.1:0-10018 GCA_034659315.1 Methanobacteriota archaeon | reverse complement strand
GCATATCGCCCTTCCATTCCGCCAATCATCTCCTCATGGCAGATGAAACCGACCGATTCCCATGAACCGTCCGCATTCTGGTGGGTGCAGATCCAGTCCGAAGCCTCTTCAAGAATCAAGTCGTCGATGGAGGTTACGCCCCGTGCGCTTGAAAATGAGTTCAGGACAAACGCAGTGAGCCAGAGGCTGCCGCCCTCGCCCCCACCCTCACCGAAGGCTGAGAACGAGCCGTCGTTGTGCCTGAATGTGAGCTGGCGCTGATAGCCAGTTGTGATAAAGAGTTCAGCTTTTGCCTGAATCTCGGGGTTGGTCTGGTCAGTCGCCTTGAGATAACGAAGGATCTCAACATCTGGTGCAAACATGATCATATTCTGTTCGCCACAACCATACGGCATATTAAGGAGGCTATCTATGCCATTTATCGTCTGTGCAACTATGCTTGGCGTAAAACTAACCAGAACAACCCCGGAATCAGAAACAATTCCCTGCGGAAGCGCGGCATCAAGCGTGGTGCTGCCCGCTTCCAGATTTCCGTTCTCAACGATCTCCTGCCTCGTCCCCTCTGCCTCAACGATGATGTCCTTTTTCACGGCATCAGCCATCCTTTCAGTCTGTGCTGTGATTTCTATAGCATGGGTGCCGATTTTTGTTGGCGTAATCGTGAAACTAACCTCGCCCACGCTGTTTGCGCCAATCGACACGCTTGCCACATCATCGCCGATGCTATTGAACCATCCGCCGGAAGAGAGTGTTAATCTAACATTCTGCAGCGTATCGAGGTAGTTGTAGATCTGCACCCGGACAGGGAATATTTCTCCGCGGGTAACAGAGTATGGGAGATCAGGATCGAGGAAGAACTCCTGAAATACAGTGAGACTGTCCTCTGATATCCCGATGCCCGAATCTGACGACGAGACTGCATGAAGCCGCCACGTCGTGATGCTGTCCGGTGTGGTGAGATCGATGTATGTACGACCACTTTCGTCGGTGAGGATGTCCGGCAGCCAGAGCCATGTCTCTGGGAAGAACTGGCGCACGCGCTTGACCACTGCGAGTTCGCCAGTCTCTGCCGCGTTTGGTGCAGTACCGGGCATAGGCGCCTCCATCCCGCCATCCACCGCCGATGACCCGTCCAAACTTTCCTCAACCGCCACGTCCCTCGCAAACTCCCTGTTTGCGCCCCCTTTCCACTTCCCCACTGCACCCGGAACCTGCATTTCTGACTCAGGTATTTTCGGGATCTTAAACGACGACGATGCGAGTACTTGCATGCCTGCATCATCCAGAATCTCGTACGTTCCGATACGCCGGTCATAATAGCCATATTCCGGATGGATCTCGATCTGAGGTTCCATGAACCGCTTTTCCAGTTCGTCAAAGACCTGCTTGAGGTTGAGCCTGCCAGCACTCAGCGCATAGACCGATTCGTCAACGATTGCAATGCCGATCATCGACTTTTCCCCTGCATCAAAGGCAACTCGCACGGAATCACCAGGGGATACGGTCTCACTATCAAAAGCCGACGTTAGATCGACGCTCGTCTCGAAACGAACGTCAAACGGTAGGACATCGGCAGAGATCTCGCAATTCGGGTTGATCATATATGCCACGATCTTTGCGGATGGACTCATCTGTGGTGTGACCCGAACCGTAATCTCTGATCGCTCACCAGTGCCCGAGTACACGGTTCTACCATTCGCGTAGATGTCATAAAATACCGTGCCCGGGTTGGTCGAGCGTATGGCAAAGGTGATCGTGTCGCCGACATGGGGCACGCCATCGCTCGTCTGTGCGATGTGGATGAAGCTTGCACCAGGGGAGTACGCAGCATCAAGGTCCACACACTGCCACACGGTTGAGCCGCTCGTGTCACAGCACGTTGCCTCAATGAGGGTGCCTGTGCAATTACCCGGGATGACGTAACTCACGATAGCAACCCCATTTTCAGTCGAAACAGCATCTTCTCTACTGGTTTCAGTGTAACCCTCCTGATGGAACGTGGTTCTCACATCAACGTCCGCATTGATTGGGTTTCCGTCAGGATCTTCTGTCACGACCAGTACCTCAAATGGGAGTCCTGGCTTCACGATGCTGGATTCTGGGATCAGATTGAGAATCATGTCCGATTCCACAATTTTCAGGAGTTCTGTCGTAGTCTCAGTATGATTTCCCGTATCTGTGACCGAAATGTTCAACATGAGGCTGCCCTGCCCGCCTGCACTATAAGTCCCTGCGATCCACTCGACTGCTGGTAGTTCGAACTCGGCAGAGCCGTTCTCAAGAATGGCGCTGTATGTGGCGTAAGTTTCCCAAGTGCCGACATACTTTGACGCCTCGATCTCAATAGAACCCTCGACCGACTTTCCGAAGAAGTAGTTCGCAGAGACTGTGCCTGTGATCAGGTCCGAGACAAGGAACCAGTCTTTCCCCATATCTGACTCGATCCCAAACTTGGGGAGCACGTAGCGCTCGACCTGGATATCCAGAACCGCCTTTGATTCGCCAGAGACTGCTTTGATCTTCCATGTTCCAAGATTTGGCTCGGTTGATAGCGGCAGATCAAACGTGGCTACGCCGAAATCATTCGTGCCAAGCGTCTCCCGAAAGACTTTGATCCCTTTCGCGTCGGCAATCTCCAGTTCCATGGAATCTGCAAGTGGTAGGAGGTTATTGTTCAGGAGGAGGAGTCTGCCATGGATCGTCTGCCCGGGCTTGTAGATTGGCTTATCAGTCTCGATAAAGATTGGGTTGCTCTTCAAAACCCTGACCGTTGCAGTGTATGACTCATCAGTACCAACAGGCTCTGCAACCAGTGAATACGTACCTTCCTCGATTAGAGGAACCTCGAATCGTGCGACCGAGTGCCCGGATTCACCGGTTGATGCGCGAACGAGAGAAACTTTCGTTTTGTTACCATCCAGAAGCGCGCACTCGATGTGCCGTTTGGCGGGGATATGTTCGTCGCCTGTAAACGCAGACATGCTAATTGAACTCTCACTTCCGACAAAGAGTGTCTTTGGAGCAAGTATCAGGTAATCGGCAGCCTCGACGGGAGTATCGTTGCCCCTGTCAGAGAGGGTACCGGTCTCGATGCAGCCTGACACGACAAGCACTGCGATGCATGTCAGTGACAGAATGCCAGATACTACTGCTTTTCTCATTGCAATTCACCTTTCAGATCGGGTACAGTGGAAATTGTGGGTTAATTGGATATATGCTTTGCTTAAACTTCGAAATAGGTCGTAGTTATCTTGATTTGGTGCAAGAAAATTAATGGGACACTTTGGAAGTTCTGACTGCTGTTGGGCTGATGCACGTCATGAACATGCGAGCGCGCTTCTCTACATTCCATTTTCTGGCTTTGCCGTTTTGGAAAAACTATTATATCATAAATCATTATGTGAAGACATGGCATCTCAAACCATACAGATAGTTTCTTCAACCGACCAGGGACCAAAAAGAGTCCGGGTCGAGGCATCGCCTTACGAATTCACGCTAGCGACCCGCGCCAAATGGGAGATGGTTGTCGCAGATGAGAACATAACGATTGCAAAGGGTGCGTTTGAGAAGATCAGGATCAGGGAGATCAATTTGCAGAGCGATTTGCTCGCCCTTCTGTGCGCATTTTCCCCTCACGCACTCGCGTCGGTTGTGCGTGTAGGATCAGGAGCAGGTATTGCGCCTGTTGAGAGTGACCGGTGCATTAAGGTTGCATACATACTCGGGCAAGAGACTGGTGAGGTCGAGGAGGGCGACTTGCTTGGGGTTCTGAATGTTCTGCCGATCATGTTCACACGCGAGGCAAATGTGCCGGTCGTGATCAAGGATTGAAATGGCAGATCCATCTGCGATTGTTCGCAGGTTATTACCGGGCTTGGAGAGTCCGGTAACAAATCTTCGTGCGTGGTTGTTCGATGTGGGGGTTGTCAGTTCAGAAGAGGAATATCGAATTTTACTGCATGAAGTAGCCATCGAGCTTGCAAAAAAGCAAATTTCACTTCCGTTGTTTGCATCAGGGGATAAACGAGTTATCCAGGACATCGAAGCGCTTGACACGCTGAACGAAGTCTCAAACCTCCTCAGTGAGCGTCTGTTTGAATGGTATTCTTTTTACCAGGGGTCAATCCCGGAGTCAAGAGAACTTGCCCGGAAGATCGTGGAAGATCGCCATAATAACATCCATGATGCTATGCGCAGCCTTGCACAGAATATACTGGACATAAGCGAGAGCAAAAAACTGCTTGTTACACATATTCAGGATCAGATGCCCTGCGTTTCCCCAAACCTCACACACCTTGCAGGCGCCCTTCTTGCTGCAAGGCTGCTTGCCATCGCAGGCGGGCTCGATAAACTATCCCGGATGCCAGCAAGCCGCCTGCAGGTGCTTGGTGCGAACCGGGCGATGTTTCGCCACCTGCGCGGAGCCGCCCCACCAAAGCACGGCATCATCTTCAGGCACCCCCTCATCCACGCGTCCCCTCGCCACCTGCGCGGCAAAATCGCACGCATGGTCGCCTCGAAACTGGCAATCGCCGCACGGATCGACTATTACAGTGACCGTGACAGTGACAGGGCGCTGGTGCGAGAGGAGCTTAGCCAGAGTTTGAACGCTCGAGTCAAAGAGATCAAGCGGAAGCAGTAATTCCCCGACACGAGTCAGGCGACAACGATTCAGTAAAACGGGCTGTCGGGCTGAAATCGTTTGCCCCGCACCATTTTTAAAAACTCTTAAGTAGTTTGGAACCGACGTTTCTTTTTATATCTGTAACATTTCCTACTTAGGAGTACCAATGTCTATAATAAGCGATCATCTCAGCATACGGAACCACCACCTCACCATCGGCGGCGTTGATACCGTCTCACTCACACAGGAGTACGGTACGCCGCTGTATGTACTCGACGAGGACCGTGTGCGCAGGAACTTCCGCACATTCAGGGGGGCGTTTCCTGATGCGGATATATACTACGCAGCAAAGGCAAACTGGAATCTTGCGATCTTGCGAATCCTCGCGTCCGAAGGAGCTGGCGCGGACGTCTTCTCTGACGGTGAGCTATACGCCGCGCTCCTCGCAGGCATTCCGCCGGAGCGGATTCTTTTTAATGGCAACTCAAAGACGTTAAACGAGCTTCAGATGGCGATCGATGCCGGAGTGCGCGTCTCTATGGATTCGCTGCACGAACTGTATGCACTCTCTGATCTCGCTGTCAAATCCGGCAAAACGATGGATGTTGCATTCAGGGTCAACCCGGATGTCTCTCCTGACACCCATCCGAAGATTGCAACCGGTCTTGCAGCATCCAAGTTTGGAATCGGGTACGCTGACGTGGTGAAAGCGTACAAGGAGGCAAAAAAACTTAGAGGGGTGCGCCTGGTCGGCATCCACTGCCACATCGGCTCGCAGATCATCGATGTTGCTCCTTTCGGCGAGGCGGTCGAAAAGATGATGGATCTGGTCGAACAGATCACGAGACTCGGCGTTGATCTCAAATTTGTTGATCTCGGGGGCGGGCTTGGCATTCCGTACCAGAAGGAGATGGAAACGCCAGGGCCACGCGATCTTGCTGGTGCAATCCTTCCAACGTTTAACGAACGCTCGAAAAGTCTTGGAATATCCCCAAAACTGATACTTGAACCGGGTAGATACATCGTCGGCGATGCAAGTATTCTTCTCACGGGTGTAAATACCATAAAAAAGGCGGCAAAGACTTTTGTGGGGGTGGATTCCGGACTCAATCTGCTGATCCGCCCTGCGATGTATGATGCGCACCACGAGGTGGTTGTTGCGAACAAAGCGGATCTCGACGGGGCAGAAACGTATGATATTGTGGGACCGATCTGTGAATCAGGAGATGTCATTGCAAAGGATCGTAGACTGCCACCAATCGAACCCGGCGACGTGGTTGCCGTGCTCGATGTCGGAGCGTACGGGTTTTCCATGAGCTCCCAGTATAACGGGCGCTGCCGGTGTGCAGAGGTTCTGATCAGCGCTGGTGAGGTGGACTTGATACGCGGACAGGAGAGTTACGGTGACCTGATCGCGAAACAGGTCGTGCCAGCAAGGCTGCTTTAGGCGACTATATTGTTGATCCGGATATATGCTAACCATTGACGGCTCGTTTGGAGAGGGCGGTGGGCAGATCCTGCGCACATCTGTCGCCATGGCTGCGATTACGAAAACGCCCGTTGAGATTATCCATATTCGCAAAAACCGCCCAAAACCAGGGCTTTCGCCTCAGCACCTGACAGCGATTAGGGCGATGACTGAACTTACGGGGGCTGATACAACAGGTGATGAGATCAGGTCCACAGAACTGACATTCATCCCAGGCGAGATCATCGGCGGAACGTATCGCATGGATATCGGCACAGCCGGTAGTATTTCACTCCTTCTCCAGTGTCTGATCCCTGTTGCACTCCATGCTCCGGATACGGTCGTCCTTGATATCACGGGTGGCACAGATGTGAAATGGAGCCCGCCGATCGACCACCTGCGCCATGTCCTGTTGCCCGCGCTCGCGCTGATGGGGTGTAATGTAAACATCGAGGTTATAAGGCGAGGCTATTACCCGCGCGGGGGTGGGCGTGTCCGGGTTGTTATCGAGCCATCCGGGATTTTCGGTGCCGATTTTTGCGAAAAAACTTCTGGTACGGTTCATGGATGCTCACACTCGTCAAGGCTCCCTGAACACGTCGCAAAAAGGCAGCGTAGTGCGGCTATCGCCAGACTGCATGATAATGGGTATGATGGTAAGATCGATACTGATAGCACGGTGACATCCCCAGGAAAGGGTGTTGCATCAACAGGCAGTGGAATCACGCTCTGGTGCGGTTATATCGGTGGATCTGCGCTCGGGGAGCCTGGGAAACCCGCCGAGGTGGTTGGATCTGATGCAGCGGACAATATTATCAGAGAACTCAACTCTAAAGTAGCGGTGGATATCTATCTGGCAGATCAACTGATTCCGTACATGGCTATGGCAAAATCCGGATCGTTTACCACGCGGGAGCTATCACTCCACGCAAAAACAAATATCCGGGTAAGCGAGCAATTTACAGATGCCAGGTTCTACATAAAGCAATTAGATCGTATTGTCAGAGTTGTTTGCCAGTAATGGCAGCGTATATTTCAGTGATCGATACATTTTTCTTAACTGGCGTGTAGTATATTAGTAACTGGTTGTGGGCAGTCCAATCAAGATACTATATCTGGTTTGGTGCAAATTGTGGGGCTGCGTACAACCGGGGGATGCAGTTCCCGGGTATACAGACCGATAACGGGTGATAAATATGATGAAATCATGTGAAAAATTGATCCGTGACGTGATGACGCGCGGAGTAGTAACCGCATCTGCGGAGACGTTGCTTAAGGACATCGCAGAGAAGATGACCAACCAGCATCTATCAGGAGTGGCAGTGATTGGTGAACACGGGGATGTGCTCGGTTTCATATCAGAGATGGACATAATCAGGGTGCTTGGAAAACCAAATCCCGAACAGCTGTCTGCAGAGGATGTCATGTCTCCGTACCTGATTGCGATTGCGCCGAATGCCACCCTCAAACAGGCAGCAAGAGCCATGACCGAGCGAGGCACACACCGGTTACTTATACTGTCCGAGAAAGGTGTTGGCGCATCACAGCGACCTGTTGGAATACTGAGTGCAAGCGACATTATACGCGAGGTTGCGCAGGCAAACAAGTCTCATATCACGCACTGACTACGTGTGATGCCGCCGGAACAGAACAGAATGTCTCCTGCTCTTGCACGGCGCACCACGCTTCTGAGGATGTTTCTTGCACCCACAAGGTTGTAAGAATCCTCATCAAGTACCATCACCTTCGCATCTAACCCCATTTTAATGGTCCCGCAGTTTAGACCGAGTGCGAGCGCACCAGACCTGGTGCACATCCCAAGCACCTGCTGCTCGCTCAGAGCGAAGACCGAAGACAAAAAGCGCATCTCTGCAAACATATCCACCGAATTAAACATCACGTTGTCGGTCCCGGCAGCAACTGTCACATCCGCAGCAAACATCGCCTCAACCGGCGGCATGCCAACCCTGGTCAGGAGATTCGATTGCAAACAGACCACAACCGGGATATCCTGATCAGAAACCCGGCAAAGGTCATCAGTTGATGCGTGTGTCAGGTGTATCAGGAGGCTGGGGTTTAGCGCTAGCGCATCTTTGATATCTGTCGAATCGAGTTCACCTGCATGGATCGCAAACCTGCCGCCGCATTTCGTTGCGCACTCCGCGATTGCCGCTGCGACTCCGTCTTCGTAATCACTCGTGCTACTGATTCCGATACCATCCGCGCAGCCAAGTATCGAGCCGATTTCATCTTCAAGGTCAGTCACACCCCCTCTGTCAGTATCATCGCTGCCATATATGCCATCATCACCGCCAGCACCAGTCGGTCTGCCAAAGATCACCGCATCCACATGAGTGCAGCTTGACGCTTGTTGCAGTGCCTGCACCCCGCGCAAGCCCCCTTCCCTGAAATCAGCGAATGCGCAGGTACCGGTTGCAGCCATATCATGGATGCTTGCTCGCATCGCCCGCACAAGATCGTGCAGGTCAGTTGTGCGTAACACCCGGTGCTTGAGTCCATCGGGCGGTTGCACGAGACTGGCAAGATCAGTGACCCGGGGGTCTTTTAGCACCGAATCGCCGATGTGCGTATGTGCATTCACAAAACACGGCATGACGATCCCGTGTGCCAGCGCGTCCACGGGTCCCGATTCTTCGCAAATCTCTATGATAACACCCTCCCTGATACAGATGTAACCTTCTGCCACCTCAAAATCGTCGCCGCATAGAATGCTTCCGGAGAGTAAATATTCTTCCATCACGATTTGGTTTCTCTGATAATATCCTTGATGCTGTCTCTGGCACCGCTCCGGATCCTGCCGTCAACTTTGCCCCCGATACTTTCAAGTGCATCCCTAACGCTCCTGTCCTGCGCATCCGGAAGCTCGATGCCAGCCAGCCGCTCAAGCAGCTGATAGACCAAAAAGAGGTACGAATCCGGTTCGTCGGTGATGCTGATCGAATCGTTGTCCGCTCTGGTGAGTTTCATCGTGATGCTTCGTGGTGTGCATGTTTCGTCGTAATTTGTAGTGAAATAGGTCTGTTTCAGTCCGTCGGGCTGCTCCAGACAGATCACCGCATCCTCTGCGCGTGCGCCATAGAGCGAAACAAGATAGCGGAGAAACGTAAGAACCCGCTCAGGCACGCCTATCTGCTCGTACTCGGCAAGCACCATCGGATCATTGGTGAATAGCGAAAACGCTATCGTCTGCTCGACCGCCTCATCAAACGCCAGGGCAAGAGCCATCGCAAGATCGTCGCGTGTGCCATCATCGATCTCTTGCAAGTGATATTCAATCAGATCCCGGACGCTCCTCCCACCAGGGTCGTTTTTCAGGATCTTTGCGATCGCAGCCCCGCCCCTCTTTATGGTTTTGTCCAGTTCCGGGGTGAAGACCGTTGTTGTATTATCCCTGGTTTTTATTTTCCGTACCATCATATCCCTGATCAAAATTGTGCCGCGTGTACATAAAAATACCTGCCAGAGCGCCGCAGCCCGTTCTGACGAGCAACTTTTTTACATGGGTTTCGTCAAAATGGGGTACAGCATGAAAAACGATTTTTTCACAAAAAATCGAGTAAAAACTGCCCTCCGGGCGGGGACTGGCGATATACGTTTTCGTAAACGAGTAAGAACTGCCCCTGGTTGGAAGTCAGTTTTTGATCAAACTTTTGGGAAAAGTTTGCGAGTAAGAACTGCCCCTGGTTGGAAGTCAGTTTTTGATCAAACTTTTGGGAAAAGTTTGCGAGTAAGAACTGCCCCTGGTTGGAAGTCAGTTTTTGATCAAACTTTTGGGAAAAGTTTGCGAGTAAGAACTGCCCCTGGTTGGAAGTCAGTTTTTGATCAAACTTTTGGGAAAAGTTTGCGAGTAAGAACTGCCCCTGGTTGGAAGTCAGTTTTTGATCAAACTTTTGGGAAAAGTTTGC
>JAYEGZ010000159.1:0-2454 GCA_034659315.1 Methanobacteriota archaeon | reverse complement strand
ATATCGAGACCGGACTCCCAACGTACGAGGTCTCAAAATCAGACATCAGCATCACGTTAGATCACGAAATCGAAAAGATACGCCCATTTCTTGCGTGTGCGGTGGTAAAAGACCTTGAGTTTACATCATACTCCATAGAATCGCTGATGAACCTGCAGGAGGATCTTCACTGGGGGCTCGGGCGCAACCGTGCAAAGGTGTCGATCGGTGTACACGACCTTGATCGCTTGGCACCGCCGTTTAAGTACATCGCGGCAAAGCCATCTTATGAATTTGTTCCGCTCGACTTCGACACCCCGATGTCGATGACGGATATACTCAAAAAACACCCGAAAGGCGTTAAATTCGCGCATCTCGCTGACAAATTCGATAAATACCCACTGATCATCGATTCAAACGAAAACGTGCTATCTTTCCCGCCAATCATCAATGGGACATTGACTCGCGTAGAAGACGATACAAGAAATCTGTTCATTGAAGTTACCGGCACGGGTAGAGCTGTGTTTGCCGCATTAAACATTGTGGTAACCGCACTCGCAGAACGCGGTGGGAGAATTGAGTCTGTGCAGGTATGCACGCAGGATGACAATGGCATGTACACAACGCCGGATCTCAATCCTGCGATCCGCACCATCTCCCGAACGGGGGCAGTTGCCCTGCTCGGTTTTGATCTGAGCAGCGACGAGATCGCGAGGCACCTCCGGAGGATGCGTTTTGGTGCAGTCCCGGAGTCGGGGGCAGGGTTTGGGTCAGGGTCAGATGACATGATTGAGGTGGCGGTGCCCGCGTATCGCGCAGACATCATGCATGATTATGACATCTTCGAGGATATCGCCATCGGGTATGGCTACGAGCAAATCGTGCCTGCGCTGCCAGAGACAATGACAATCGGGGAGGAACATCCGGTTTCACGCATGAAATCAGCTCTTCGTGAGATCATGGTGGGCTTGAGCTTCTATGAAGTGATGCCGTTTGCGCTGACCAGTGAGGAGGTGCATTTCGACATGATGCAGAGACCCCGTGCAAGCGCCACTCATGTCATGCACCCGATCAGCCAGGAGCAGACAATCCTGCGAACCACGATCCTGCCGAACCTGCTTGAGATTCTCTCGCTCAACCAGCACCGGGAACTGCCGCAGCAGATATTTGAGGTGGGTGATGTGGTCGCTGGCGGGCATAACAAAGTGCATCTTGCAGCGGTTGCAATCGACCCGCGTGCAAACTTCAGCGAGATCCGGGCAGCGGTGGACACCGTGATGCACGAACGCGGGGTTGTGTATGAGATCACCGATTCAGACGATCCCGCATTCATCGAGGGCAGACGGGCAGAGATCCTCGTTGATGGTAAATGTGCAGGCGTCTTTGGCGAGATCCACCCCGGAGTTATACTGAATTTCGGGCTGGACCAGCCGGTGATTGCGTTTGAGATGTGGGGGCTATAACCGACCCATTACCTGCACTCACCACCCACAATTTTTCAAGTGAACTGAAGAAGTGTCCCCGGCACAACTTCTGGATATGCCCCATAACCCATCGCCTGATCTAATAGCTCACAAACCGCTTGCCATCGCTTCTTAGGCGCGGCTGTTCAAGAATTACGGTCTTTTCAGGGTCTTTAAACATGTGTCCGATCTCATAGCATCCCGCATCATGCTTTTCTGCAATCCGCATCGCATGATCCACATCATCCTCTGGAAGAACGATGCAAAATCCAATTCCCATGTTGTAAACCTGATACATCTCTTCTTCGCTCACGGGTCCGTATTCTTGGATCAGCCTGAAGACCTGCGGCACGTCTGGCAAGCGGTCGATCTTAAATCCGTGATCTACGCTGACTCGCCGGAGGTTCAAAAACCCGTCGCCAGTTATATGGGCAAGCGACTTGAGATCCAGACCCTGGTCGAGCATCTCCCGGACCTCCCTGACGTAGATCTTTGTCGGTTCGAGCAACACTTCGCCAAGCGATTTATCAAGCCCGTCGATCTGCTTATCCACATCAAATCCCGTGTTATCCAGCAAAGCTCTCCTTGCAAGCGTCATCCCGTTGCTGTGGATCCCGGAGCTCGCCAAACCGAGTATTATATCACCTTCCTCGATTTTATCACCGGTTATAATCTTATCTCTTGAAACCGTGCCGACACCCATCCCGACCAGATCGAAACCCCGGTTCTCTCGTTTTCCTTTGATCATCTCTGGCATAATTGCGATTTCCCCGCCAGAAAGTGTCACATCAGCGCGCCTGCACCCTTCAACCAGACCTTTTACGATCTCCTCGAGAATGTCCGGATCCGGGTCCTGAATTGCGATGTAGTCGACCATCGACACAGGTTCTGCGCCGACACACAGGATGTCGTTGACATTCATGGCGACGCAATCGATACCGACTGTGTCGTATTTTTCCATGAGCTGCGCGATAAAGACCTTCGTTCCGACGCCGTCGGTTTTGACCGCCAG
>JAYEGZ010000158.1:12849-30795 GCA_034659315.1 Methanobacteriota archaeon | reverse complement strand
ATACCATGAAAAATGCGAAGATACTCAAGTATGCTCTGGTGCTGCTCCTATTGTGCCCCGTCGCATGTGCTTATGACGATGAGGATCTGGAATGGGGGTGCGGCAAGACAAAGGAATTCAATCTCGGCGAAGGAATAACATGCGGCAACTACACGGTTGTGGCTTACAATTTCCCCAGATCCGACCAGAAATCATTTGTTGGGATAAAACTGTATGAAGATGGTGTCGTTGTTTCTGAGCAGATGCTCAGAGCTGGTGAGGACTATATCCACGAGGGGGAGGTCAGGATAACAGCTATCGAACTCAACATGGCGCAGAACTGGACCAATCTTCCGGAGGAGCCGTGGGCGAAGATCAGGATAGAACCAAGAGGCTTGCCCGGATTCGATGTAGACTTCGAGCTGGATAAGGACGAATACGAACCGTACTCAACGATAGAGGTGGATCTCACGATCCAGAACATCGGGGATGCGAAAGCGGACGATGTTACCGTTCACGTTGATGCGGAGGCTCTCGATGCGGTTCAGGGGAAGCTACGCCACCATTATTCCACAATTGATCGAGGAGACCTCCTATACTGCGAAACAGATACCGAAGCGTTCGATCCGATCACGCTACGATTCGATGCACCCTCAGTTATAGAGGATTGCATATTCAACCTGACAGTTATGATCGAGTATGACGATATAAAAGATAATAGTTATTCTTCTTCGGTATCGTATCCTGTGAAGGTCCGCGGCATGTTCAAATTCTCCAAATCGATAAATGACAACATATACATGGATGAAACCGCAACAGTCACGATATCGCTGCGAAACGAGGGCACACGCCGGATCAACTCGATTACTGTGAGCGACACACTGCCACCTGAATTTGAACTGCACGGGAACTCAACACTTGAGTGGGGACCTGACAGTCTGGAGGGTGGCGAGTACAGGAGTTTCACGTACCAGTTAAAGCCGCTTCAGCCGAATGCAGAGGGATATCACATGCCGGCTGCGCTCGCAGAATGGAATTTTGATGGCAGGAGATACTCTGTGCACTCAGATTCCCCATACATCGTTGTGTACGGTCCGAAGATTGAGTTATCAAAGAGTGTGACCCCCGTGACCGTTGATGAGGGTGAAATTGTGACCGTCACACTCGAGGCGAAGAACACCGGGAATATGCTAGCGAGCATCGATGTGGCAGACAGCCTCCCGCCGGATGCGGTTCTGACCGATGGTGTGACCGATGCAAAGACGGTTCTGGAAGCAGGTGAGAGCCACACGCTCAGCTACAAAATGATGATGAATGCGGCGGGATCAATCGAACTGCCGGCTGCTTTTCTGCAGTTTGTGGATAATCACATGTATGGGGGGACCGTCGTATCAGAGAACATAACGATTGCAGTGAATCCGGCGAATTCACAAGGTTCGTCAGGTTCGCATGCTGTCGCCACTGCTATTGCCACGCAGACCGTGGTGATTTCGTATCAGACAACAGGTTCCGATACCGGAACAGAGAGCGAAGCCGTTGTAGGCTACCGTTTCACTTTTATATACCTGTTAATTGTTCTATGTGTAATTGCACGGATTACGCGCTGGCGAGATGGGTGGCCATGAACCAAACCGAAGATGTTCAGGCGCTTAGTGGCGCTTCTCTGTTTTATAGGGGTAACCTGAACGCCCATTCCGCTAACTGGAGTATCGGTGCAGAAGAGCGGTCTGTGATAACACCAGGAAAACGGAACCACCAAGGAACACCATGGGTCACAGAGAAATATAACCCATTTTAAGATGGAATTTATGAGTAATAGCCACTAAGAAAACTCTGTGTTTCTCTGTGCCAGCCATGATTAATTAGCTATAAAGAATAATAAAGGATTTCACCACCATGACTTATCCTGGTTGGGTCACCTTGATTCCCAACTACCCACTTGAAATAGTGAGGAACCTTCTTTTGATCCGGAACCCGGACTTTCTGATTTTTCATGTTGTTCCGCAGGCTGTGTGAGCGTTACCACCCATGCATTCTGCGGTAGGATTACCCCGAATGAAATGAGCAGCCGTGTAGGCAATCTGAGATGCAACTTCATATCAACAAACAGGATTGCACAGATTTCCACAAGATTTCTATGTTAAT
The DNA here is from genome assembly GCA_034659315.1 of Methanobacteriota archaeon. Taxonomy (GTDB): domain Archaea; phylum Halobacteriota; class Methanosarcinia; order Methanosarcinales; family Methanogasteraceae; genus Methanogaster_D. The sequence continues at coordinate 28,671 of JAYEGZ010000158.1, read as the reverse complement.
CTCGTGAAATCACGTGGTTTTTTTTCGCATAAGCTAAACACATGCCGAAAAATATACGGTTTTCAATATCTCGCGCCACAGTAACTAAAACTTATAATACTTTTAGATATTTTTGAAATGTGGTTTGATCTTCATTGTCACAACCGGATCCTCAAATCCGGAGATATCCCCTGAAGCATTCCCACGCATCGATGCCAAGGTAAGTTAGCCATGTGAATATGATGCCCTGAAGTAGCAGCCCCACAAAAAGTGCGGGCAGGGTCTTGTGAAGCGATATGTTGATCAGAGCAGCGCCGATTCCAGTGAAGTATCCGCCAAATGTCGGTGTTGCCAGAACGATTCCGACGCTACCATATTTTGTGGTATATCCCTCGGTCTTTTCGTGTGCTCTGTTAAGATAACACGATATACATTTAAACCTCTTGATTACATCGATAATCCGGTAGAACAGAAATATCGGCAGCAAATTCCCGATAGAGGACACGACGATCACTGCGGCAGGGTTGATACCGCATGCGACCCCCATCGGGACGCCGACCCCGGCTCCAAGTGGGCTAATGCTCACCAGAAAAACATCGATGAGGTCCATGTCGATTCATCTGTTTTCTTCGACTTTTACTTTTGCTATGGTGCTATGGCCATGGCTTCTTACTGTCATGCCCGGAGCCACTGCCACCACAGCATCGCGGCTGTGTGACAATCTCGCACAGGGGGTTTTTTGGGTCTTCCCGGTCTTTTGGTCATTCGGGTCCGCGGATGCGGCCAAACTGACTTATGAGATTGGAATTGCAAACCGGAAAATGCTCCCACTCCCTTCCCCTCTGCGCTCTGCCCAGATTCTTCCGCCGTGCATTTCGATGATCTTCTTTGCCGTGGGTAGCCCGAGACCGGTTCCTTTTGATGTGGCGTCCACCTTGTAGAACGGATCAAACACCTTGTCGAGCGCACCTTCCGGGATCCCGGTGCCGCTATCTGCGATTGATATCAGCAATTCACCATTCTCAGCGTCTGCGGTTATGGCAATGTCGTTTTCCAGCGTACATTTGATCGCATTGCCGATGACATTCGCAAATGCGTGGGTTAGCCGCTGCTGATCGCCATGAATCATCGGCAGGTCCGGTGATATCGTTTTATGGAGCTTGATTCCTTTGATATCGATTGTCGGCTGCATATACCCAGTCACCTCAGTTATAATGCTGTCAAATGAAACGTTATCCTTTTTTAATGACGTGTTTTTTGTCACAAGGTTGTTAAATTCAATGATATCAATAATCATCCGTGTGATGTGGTTAATCTCTTGATCTATGGCATCCAGACTCTCTTTTTGTTCCTTTGTTATCTTGCCGAGATGCCGATCCCTCAACAACTCTACATTGCCGTCGATCGATGTTAGCGGGATGCGCAGTTCCGCCACGGTTCTGGAGAAAAACTCAGTTTTCTCACTAAACGACTCTTTTAATTCGTCGTTTTCGGAGATCAATTCGTTTGTGCGTTCTGATGTCTGCTCGGGTTTTGTTTCCCTTTTCGGGCCCGGGGCGCGGTCTCGTGCGGCAAATCCGACAAGTGCCACCAGCACCAGCGTAACCATCCATATCACAAGAATCGAGGCTAAACTCAAGCCCAATCCAGATCCTGGAAGAGTGCTTATGGCGGCGATCGCCATCGTTCCAAATAGTACAAGTATCAACCCTGTTCGTGGAATTTCGTACAATTATTATCACCTTAACATATTTCGTTCTACAGTAACGGTTCAATCTAATTATACCTATCGGAGAGGTTTTGATCAGCCGATCGAGTCCGGTTTATTCCAGCACTGTGATCTTCGCCGATCCCTGTAACTCCCGTCACACAATGCTTGGTTGCGATCAGGTACGTAAAAATCCCGGCAATATCGAATGTCTCAATTCCTGCGATGGCACATGAGCCATGATAGCAGCGGCACATCGTCGGGCGCTCTGATGACCCGCTGGATAGGCGTGTCAGAGAATCATCTTATGCTTTCCCAGATCTCTTTTATCGCGTCCGATACCGCTCCATCTGAGAATTCAACAACTGGCATGGCTGCGACCATCGCCTCGGTTACCACCGGATCATAGGGGATATTCCCAACAATCGTAACCCCGCGCTCCTGACAAACCCCGGCAATCTTCCCGCTGTTCTCTTCATTGATGTCATACTTGTTGATGCAGACAACTGACGCAAGCCCAAAATGCCTGGTCACATCCAGGATTCGCTCAAGGTCATGCAGTCCGGACATCGTGGGTTCGGTGATGACCAGTGCCAGGTCCACGCCGGTTAAGGACGCAATCACAGGGCAGCCGATGCCGGGCGATCCATCGATCAGGATAAGGTCCGCTCCTTCCTTTTCTGCAACCCGTTGGGAATTATTCCTAACAACAGTTACCAGTTTTCCGGACGCTTCTTCGGCGATATTCAACTGCGCATGTGCCATCGTCCCGTATTTCGTTTTTGAGATGAACGCATGCCCCGAGACGCGCTCTGTAAGGATGGCCGCATCCGAATCACACACAAAGACACATACGCCGCAGCCCTCACAGCGTGTCGGATTGACTGCATAACCGGACTCTGTGCCAGATATCGCCTTGAATCTACATGCTTCCTCACATACCCCACATTCTACGCATTTTGATTTATCAATTGCTGCAACGTTTAATCCCTTGAACTCCTCTCTTTTCACAATCTCCGGATGTAGCAGCAGATGAAGATCGGGCGCATCCACATCGCAGTCAGCAATAACCAGGTTCCCTGCGAGGGCTGCAAACGATGCAACTAGTGTTGTCTTCCCTGTGCCGCCTTTTCCGCTTATGACGGTTATCTGCTTCATAATTCACCCCCAATTACATCAATCATTCCTGCAAAACGACTCTTCCACACAGGGATCGCATTCACAAATGGCATGCCTTCCGAATAATACTCTGCGATCTTCTTATCGTAAGGAATCTTTAGCAAGATCGGAATTCCTTCTTCTTTGCAGTAGTCGTAAACATCTCGATTTCCGATCCCCGCTTTATTTATAACCACACCAGAAGGAATCTTTAGTACTCTTAGCACCTCTACTATCAGTTTCAGGTCGTACAACCCAAATGGGGTTGGTTCTGTCACAAGAATACAGTAATCGCTGCCCGCAATCGCTGCAATCACAGGACATGCAGTTCCGGGTGGCGCATCGATAATCACAGTTTTTTCCGGACTTATTTCCTCTTTGACATGGTCTATCAGGGGTGCTGCCATGATCTCACCGATATTCAGCAGCCCATACACGAGTTCTATGTTGTCGCCACTTCGCCCCTTCTTGATAACACCAATCTCCCTCGTCTCCTCGCTAATCGCATCCCGCGGGCAGACCATAGAGCATAAACCGCAACCATGGCAGAGTTCAGAAAAGACCATGACCTGTGCCGGGAGCACGACTATTGCGTTATATTCACATGCATCCGCACACTTTCCACAGTAATCGCATGAATCGTAATCAATCACGGGCACAAGTGTACATGCCGACTTTATATCATCTATCTCTGGTTTAAGGAAGATATGCGAATTCGGTTCTTCGACATCGCAATCCAGTAACTGCACATTTGAGAGTGACAATGCAAGATTTACCGCCACTGTGGTCTTTCCTGTGCCGCCTTTTCCGCTTGCTATTGATATGATCATTGTATCAGCTCTCTTGATTTAGTGATTGGTATTCTGTCATTGAAGTTGCGCTGCTGAGTTTGTCCCGGTGATGCTTAACTGTTAGGACGCCCCGATAAATATATATTACCAGAGCAATGAGGCATACCCATGACTACAACCACGCAATCAGAAAAAACTTATGAAGAGGCAAGGAAGGTCATTCCGGGCGGCGTCAGTTCGCCGGTGCGTGCAATCAAGCCGCATCCGTTCTATACAGCATCTGCCGAGGGCTGCACGATCACTGACCTTGACGGGAACCGTTACATCGATTACTGCATGGGATACGGCCCCCTGATCCTCGGACATGCGCACCCTGTGATCAAGAGCGCAGTTACAGACCAGCTCAACCGCGGCTGGCTCTATGGAACCCCGATTGAGGCTGAGGTGAAGCTTGCATCAAGGATTGCATCCATCTATCCAAGTATCGAGATGCTGCGGTTTGTTTCGTCCGGAACAGAGGCAACGATGAGCGCTCTGCGCCTTGCCCGCGGATATACCGGCAGAAACAAGTTCTTGAAGATCGAGGGTGGATTTCACGGCGCTCACGACGCCGCACTTATAAAAGCAGGGTCCGGAGCAACGACGCACGGTGTGCCAGACTCACTCGGCGTGCCACCGGATTTCACAAAATACACGCTTCAGGCACCCTACAACGATATCGAGGCAATAACCGGCATCATCGAGTCAAACCGGGACGATCTTGCCGCTGTGATCATCGAACCCGTACTTGGGAACGTCGGACCGATTCTTCCAGTTCCAGGCTATCTCGAGGCTCTGCGCCGGGTCACAGATGAAAACGATGTGCTACTGATATTTGATGAGATTATCACTGGATTTCGGCTTGCGATGGGCGGCGCACAGGAGTATTTTGGAATCGTTCCTGACATGACGACGCTCGGGAAGATCGTTGGCGGGGGATTTCCGTTTGGCGTCTTTGGTGGCAAAAAAGAGATCATGGAACTAATATCCCCATCAGGCGGCGTCTATCAGGCAGGAACATTTAGCGGAAACCCGGTTTCGGTGACCGCGGGGCTTGCCGTGCTGGATACGCTTAAATCAGAGGACGTCCACAGAAAACTGGACGAGCGCGGGACTAAACTCCGCTCGGCATTGCAGGATCTCGTATCCGACCTGAAATTGCCCTACTCGGTCTCTGGAGTCGGGAGCATCTTCAAGATATTCTTCGGAGACCTGCCGCGCAACTATCAGGATGCGCTCAGGTGTGATAAAGAGGAATATTTGCGTTTCTTCCACCGGATGCTTGAAAGCGGGGTCTTCCTTCCACCCTCACAGTTTGAGACCAATTTCCTGAGCATTGCGCACACTGCAACGGATATCAAGAAGACAATCGACGCGTACGCAGCGAACTTGAAGTGAAATTGAGTTAAGCGAAGTGGCACGATGACCAATCAGATCATGTTCGTGACCGGGAACCTGCACAAGGTGGCAGAAGCCGTCGCCATCTGCGCACCACGCGGGATAGGAATCGTGCAGAACGATTGCGGTTATCCTGAACTGCAGGATGATGATGTTGCGCGGGTTGCCGAGTACGGTGCAGAGCATGTGGTAAATCGGCTGGACTGCGCGGTGATCGTTGAGGATACCGGGCTTTACATCGATGCGTTAAACGGGTTTCCCGGACCGTACGCTGCGTATGTTTACGATACCATCGGAAACTCCGGCATCCTTACGCTGATGCGTGATATCGAGGATGATGATGACCGGAGAGCCACGTTTCGGTCGATAATCGGATACTGTGAGCCAGGCATGAAGGCGATCACCTTTGAGGGCACAGTCACAGGAAGGATCGCTTATGGAGAATGTGGAGAGGGGGGATTTGGCTACGATCCGATCTTTGAGATCGACGGCGTCGCCTTCGCATCGATGGGCGATGATGCCAAGAATAAAGTGTCTCACAGGGCAAAATCGTTTGAGAAGTTTGCTGAGTGGTTCATAAGGTGTGGGAAGGCGTGACATGCAAAAGCCTTATGCCAGCACCGCACAAACGAGATTCTCATGATATCGATTGCAGCGCAGGCGGTTGAATACGCGCAGCGTGCCGGTGCTGATGAAGCTGAAGCATACTGCGTCACAGACCGATCAGTCAGCATCAACACCAAGCTCGATCACATCGAGTATGCCAGGGAATCGTTTGCAAGCGGCATCGGCATACGTGCCATTGTGTCAGGCGCTGTTGGGTTCTCAAGCGTGAATCACGAAGATGATGTCATGCGTGCATCCGAACTTGCGGTGACGTCGGCGCGTGCATCCCAGCCGGATCCTGACTGGAGTGCACTTCCTGCGCCGGGATCATATCAGCCGGTGCAGGGCGTCTTTGATCCTGCGCTTGCAGAGATTGAACTCTCAAGATGCGTCGAGCTTGCGGTTGATATGGTCCGCGGTGTCCGGTCGATTGGCGCGATCCCGACATCGGGCGGGCTTTCGATCTCGACATCAACCTGTCACATCCTCAACACAAACGGCATCGAGCATACCGAGCATGGGACGATGATGCATCTATTCATCGAGTGCACTATGAAAGATAAGGGCGCCATATCCACCGCTCACGAGTTTGGCATCTCCAGGAGTTTTGATGTCGATGCATTCGAGATCGGGCGGAATGCAGCCAGACTTGCCAGAGAGTCAATGCACGGCACCGCCATGGAGACTGCTAGAATTCCAGTGCTGCTTGGACCGATTGCGATTGCCGACATCCTTGAATACACTTTTATCCCATCTTTAAACGCTGATAATGTGCAGAAGGGCAGATCGATGCTTTCGGAGATCGGAGCAGAGGTTGCATCTGATGAACTGACCATCCTCGACGATGGCTTGCGAACCGGGGGGATTGGAACCGCAGAGTCCGATGATGAGGGAACACCGTCACAGAAGACCATGCTCATCGAAGACGGGGTGCTGAAAGGGCATCTGCATGATGCATATACCGCGGGAAAGGGAGGCCCGGACATTGCAAGCACCGGCAACGCGACACGCTCAGGGTACGGCACAACGCCATCTGTCGATGTGCGCAACCTTGTGCTAAACTACCAGCGCCCGGCAAGCGACGTGATCGCAGAGACTGATAGCGGCGTACTCGTCCATTCGGTGATCGGCGCACACACCGCAAACCACTATTCAGGTGATTTCTCGGTGGAAGCCCGTAATTCTTTCCTGATAAAAAACGGCGAGGCAAAACAGCCAATAAAATCGATCATGATTGCTGGAAATGTGTTTGACCTACTAAAGAACATTGATTGTGTTGGTGCGGACGTTCGTGCTGTTGGGGATATTGTTGTGCCGACGGTGCGTGTTTCGGATATGCAGGTCATCGGTAGTTGAGCTACACACGGACGTTGCGAACACCATAGTACTATAACACCATCACCATAAACCCATATCTTGGAGACCCATGGTAACGCGGTATGCATGTATCTTGGCTGCGGACGCCCCATCCCCCGGGTAAAGTATATATCATGACCACATCCAGATGTGAGCAGCCATGAAGATTGTGATTGTCTCCCCTGACCTCTACACATACGGCTCTATGTTGATCGGTGGAGTCCTCAAGAGTGCCGGATTTGATGTGGTGCTTACCAAAAATCCGGATGACGCCGCCGAAGCTGGCGCCGACGTGATACTACTGAGTCTCTACTCGACACTCCATCTCCTCGACGAGCGGATCCGGAATTTCGCATCTGCATTCAGATCCGCAGCCCATGGTGATAGGGCAATTTACGTAGGAGGTCCAATCAGCGCATACCCCGACATCGTCCTTGGAGAACTGGATGTTGACGCGGTCATCGTTGGTGAAGGGGAAGAGTCAACGGTTGAATTGTTGAACAACGGAATCTCAGAGAACATCTCGGGAATCGCATTCAGAAGTGGTGACAAAATCGTCATAACTGAGCCAAAGCCTGCGAAAATCGAGAGACCGATGCCGCTGATACCAGATGACATTGGAAGCCAGAGCATCAGGGGTGCAAACACCTATATCGAGACGCATAGGGGCTGTATCGGCGCATGTGGCTTCTGTCAGGTCCCGAAGTTCTTTGGAACGAAGATTCGGAGCAGGGATATTGAGGACATCATCGCGGAGATCGAGGAGTTCAAGCGGTTTGGTGTCCGGAGGATTGCGATAAGCGGTGGAACGAGTTCACTCTACCAGTACGGCAAATCGGGATCGGTCAACACGGTTGCGTTCATCGAACTCCTGCAGGCAATCGCAGAGGTGATGGGTCCAAGGAACGTATCGGTTCCCGACATCAGGGTCGATTACGTGGACGAGGAGGTCTTACATGCGATCCACGACTTCACGATGGGCTGGGTCTACTACGGAATCGAGTCAGGGAGTGACGAAATGCTCAAAGTGATGCGGAAAGGGGTAGATTCGGAAGCAAACGTCTATGCAATCGAGCTTGCACAGCAGTGCGGCGTTAAGGTTGGTGGAAGTTTCATTGTGGGCTATCCGGGGGAGACGATTGAAGATTATGAGCTGACAAAAGGCTTAATCGAGGATACGTTCCTGGACGATGTTTTTGTGAGCATCGCCGAACCGATTCCGGGTACGCATCTGTCAGGGCTTGTGCTCGGGACCGGCGATTCAGATAATCCGACGTTTATGGAACATGCGGGTGAGTATAAGGCGTTGAAACTGACTGAGAGTGAGGCACGATGCTTCGATCTCGCGCTCCATGCCCAGATGTGCAAGGCTGTGCCAAACATCCTGACCGACCAGTTGTACAATGCGTGTCTTGCGGATTCCCGGCAGCAGGGCGGCGATGTGCGGGCAGTAACAAGGTTGCTTCAGAAGTACAGGGGGAATGAAGTGCAAGAGAAACCATGAAACAGCTCATCAGTGCCCCGCTGTTGCCAGCACTCACAAGCGACGTGCAAGAATTGAGTGCGAAATACAGCTCAACCAATACCGCGTCGGGGGTGGCTTAAGTGAACCGAAAGAGCCGATATATCATCCTGTTCCTCGCAATCATCATATTAGCAACAGCACTCCGATTTTATGCCATCGATGACCGGGTTTTTCATCATGACGAAGGCGTGCATGGATATTTAACCTACAAGTTGTTTAAAAACGGCGCATATCATTATGACCCGACCTACCACGGTCCTTTTCTGTATTACACGACAGCAGCGATCTTTCATCTGTTCGGAGACAGTAACTTCACAGCCCGGATGCTTCCAGCGATTGCAGGCGTGCTGCTGGTCGCAACGGTATTCGCGCTCCGCGATAAGATCGGGTGGCAGGGGACTCTCCTCACAGCAGCGATGCTTGCAATCTCGCCGTCGTTCCTTTACTACTCAAGATTCTTCAGAAACGACATCTACCTCACGCTCTTCTCGCTCATCTTCGTCGTATCTGCGGTCAAATATATAAAATACAAAAACGACTGGCGCAGGTTGATATATGCTTGCACAGGCGCAATGGCAGGTGGGCTTGCCGTATGCACCAAGGAAAATGCATATATCATTGCTGGCTTCTTTTTTCTCTTTGCGCTGGTTTATGCCATATATAAAAAGGAGATAAACACAACAATAGTGATCGACACATTGTTATTCGCACTGATCTCTTTTGCAGTCTTTGCGCTCTTCTATACTAACTTCCTTACCGATCCGGGCGCGCTCTTCTCGGTAGTCCCGGATGCCATCAACCACTGGGTAGAGATGCACAGAATCGAACGCATTGGGGGTCATTGGTCATTTTATCTTCCAATTCTTGTCCGGTACGAGCTTTTGATCACATCATTCGCATTGATTGGCGGAGTGCACTATCTGAGAAAGGGAAATATATTTATGATCTTTCTGCTGTACTGGGGCATGGCGTCGCTCATCACGTACTCATACCTGCAGGAGAAGGTGCCATGGCTTGTGCTTCATACCCTGCTTCCGTTTACGCTACTTGCCGGCGCATATCTCGGAGAACTGCTACCATCACTACCACATAAGTCGAGAAATGTCGAAATAGTGGTTATGTTGGCGGTTGTGCTCATGGCGGGATTTTTTATTCATCAAAGTATATATATAAATTATTGTGAAAACACCATGTCAGACGAGATTGTGATGCGTGACCTGCCTGTGCACGGGCTGATCTATGTGCAGACCACATCCGAGGTGCTCGATGTGGTGGATTTCGTTGACCAGCAGGTCATGAGCGATTCAAATACAAGCATACTGATAGCAGCCACTGAAAACGATTACTGGCCCCTGCCGTGGTACATGCGGAACTACGAGGCTTGTGGATACTTAAACAGCGTTCCTGAGCAATCAAGATCTGATATTGTCATCATTCCAGAGGAAAAACGACATAATATTACGCTTCACTGGAGTTATTCAAACAGTGAATTCACGCTGCGACCGGGTTATAATATGCTGATGTACTACAAGCCTGATCAATGAATCCGCGGATTTAGGATATTATTTTCGGGCGCGCGGGGTGGATGATTTGCTGCTCGCGACAATTCCAAAAATTCCGGAAAAATCAAAAACCGCAAGGCATTTTACCTGCCGGACCAAAACCACCACCATGAACCGACCAGTCGTTGCGATCATGCGCCCTGATATGCACCTCGATTCATCGATTGAACTTGCACGTTCACATGGATTTGACGTGATCGCAGCACCGATGATTGAACTTGAGAGTTACCATGACGACCGTTTTGACGGGTTTGTGGAGCGCGTGTTTGCATACAAATCAGATATCGTGATATTCACCAGTGCAAACGGCATCGCGTTCACGCTGCAGAATATTTCGGATGTTTCAGGATTTATCAATGCATTAAACCGGACGTGCGTTGTTGCTATCGGGTCAAAGACGAAGAAAGCACTTGAAGCTCAAGGTATCACTGTTTCTATGATGCCGGACTCTTTCAGTTCCGAAGGGATCGCAGAGATGCTTGACGAGACCGACGGTGTGAGCGATGGTGAGGTTTCTCAGGTCATAGAGGTGGTGCGGAGTGCACACGGCGATCCCACACTGATCACGTCACTTTCCAAGCATGCTGCGATCACGGTACACGAGACCGTGGTGTACCGACTGGTGCTTCCGGACGACGGCAGGCAGCAGCGGCTGATCGAGGAAACACTTGCAGGCAGGATCGATGCGTTCGCATTCACAAGTGCGATGACCGTTCACAACTTCATGAAGGTTGCACGCAGTATAGATGACGGATCCGGGGTCGTTGATATGCTTAACGGGCGAATCGTTGCCGCAATCGGACCACCGACAGCAGAGACGTTGCAACAGTACGGTGTGGTGGTGCAGGTCGTGCCAGATCGGTTCATATTCAAAGATATGCTCGATGCACTGGAGGCGTGCGTATGAACACCCGTGTTTGTGGTGACTAAAAAAACCCCCCGGTTCCCCTTAAGAAGAACGGCTTTCTTGCGCTTTATACCCCTGTTTTGCCCCTGTGTGCGTAACAATCTCATGCGCTCTGCAGAACCTGCTCAGCATCCTGTAGAACACCTCATACTCCTTTGTCGTGATCACGGCGTTTCTGTGTGCTATCATCAGAATATCAGGATAGCTGCCACGCAGGATCGTTTCCGCACGGACGATATCTGCGATGCGGTCGATCTCGTCCGCATCATCCACACACCAGACCGGAAACTCGATCCGGCTTGGGAGATCGCCCATTCTCATGTAAAAAAATGCGACACTATCCCGATACCTGATATATGTATCGAGCACCGACGGACTGTCCGTTCCACGACGGTCATCCCGGTTACAGATGAACGCCTTTGTCCGGTCCCCCCAGTTCAGTTCATCTGCGAACAACACCGGATCAAAGAGTTTTTTCGTCTCTTTCAGGCGGTAAATGTGTCGCATCATGGTCACGACGTCTCTCTGCACGCTCACATCCACATACCCGATTATTGGGTTTCCGGTCTCTTTTGAAGCGTCGAGAAGTTTCATCATCGCATCGAGATATATGTCCTTCAGATTCTTGCGCAGCGCATTGATGTGCGAGGGCACCAGCGTCCCATCGAGCAGCAAGTAAATCCGGTCGTTTGTGCGCATCAGGTCAATAAGAGCGTCGCATTCAAGAGCAAAGCGTCTGGCATCCACAAACTCCTTTCCGTACGCATACACGCCTGCGTCTGCGAACTCATCAGGTGTAATCAGGGTGGCGCTTGTGCCCTGTGCGTACTCGCGGTCTGTCGTGTGCCTGTTGTATATGCTGCCGATCTGCACGGCTGCAATTGGAAGACCGTAGTTCTTGTCAGGGTATATCTGGCTGCCATCCGCAGATCCGACGGTGACGCCTGAAAGCACGCCGTCTACCCAGTCAATTGCGTTCTCTCGGTTCTTCCATGATGTGGCTGGATGAAAGCGCCTGATGGTAACTCCTGCCTCAAAAAGCTTTGCGCCGCTGTACTGCGGAAGCGAATCGTTCAGGGATATGTCTGCGTGATCCATATTAGGGAGTGTTTTTTTATATTCTTCGAGTTCGCCTGATGTCTCGCGTTCGTAGTTTATGATGGCATCCTTTCTTGCTTTGAACTCGGATGACAGGTCTCGGATGTTTAGCATGGACACTAATTCCCCCCAATTTGCTTAAGTTATTTGATATTGTGGTATGTGCTTAACTAACCACAATATTGCACGGATTTTTACGAGAAAGTATGAAGAAGTAAGAGATAAAATATAAATCTAATTGATGTCCTGTGTCTAATATCATACCCTTGTGTTAATATCGTGAAATCTCGTGGTTTTTTCACCTCAGCTAAACACATACAAAACGCCTAACCAAGATACCGCTCTACCGATGTCACAGCCAGCGCACCATCACCTACAGCAGTTGCGACCTGCCGAAGCTCTGTTTGCCTGCAATCGCCCACGGCAAAGATGCCTGGAATCGAGGTCGCAAGGCTCCGGTCAGTGAGAATGAATCCGTTTTCGTCCTTCTTAATATCTATAAATTCTGTATTCGGCATGATACCCACGTACACAAAAACGCCGCCGACTGCAAGCTCCGAACGTTCCCCGGTCTCGACGTTTCGGAGCACTACGCCTTCGACGACATTGTTTCCGACGACCTCTTCGACCACCGAGTCCCAGATAAACTCAATCACCGGATTTTCAAACGCTCTTTCCTGCAAAATCTTTTCTGCCCGGAGTTCCGATCTCCGGTGAACGACATAGACCTTATTCACAATTTTCGCCAGAAATAGAGCCTCTGTTATCGCCGAATTTCCGCCGCCCACAAGCACGATATCTTTGCCCCTAAAAAAGAAACCATCACAGGTTGCGCAGAAGGATATGCCTTTTCCGATCAGTCCTTCCTCGCCTTTCACCCCGAGACGTCGTGACTTTGAACCTGATGCGACAATGACTGATTTTGCCCTGTAATCGCGATCATGGGTTTTTACTAATTTATACTCGCCCTCGTCCGTTACCCGAGTCACTTCACAGTCTTCGATCGCAAGACCGAGCGCTTTTGCCTGTTCCTCAAACTTCTGCATCAAATCAAACCCGTTAATCTCCTGAAATCCAGGATAATTTTCGACGAGGTCCGAAAGTATAATCTGCCCTCCGACACCGAGTTTTTCAAGGAGTATCGTCTTCAGACGCGCCCTTTGAGCATATATTCCCGCTGTGACCCCTGCCGGACCGCCCCCAACAATAATAAGATCGTAAATATTCATAATTATAGCTGCTAAAAAATAAAACGAAAAGTAGGCGGAAAGCCTACTTATCTAATTATACCTATCCTCGTCTCCTGTACATGGTGTACATCGCAGTCAACATTAACATCGCCACCGCAATCAGCCCTCCGAAACCGGGTGTTTTGCCAGCAGCAGGCGTTGTCTCTACCTCAGGCGGCTTTTCGTCGACTGGTGTTGCTGCTGCAACAGTCGGCGTCTCCGTCACCACCTTGTCGGGAGATCGTCCATGACAGACCGAACACTCCGGCGCAGTAGCACTGATCCCGATCTCTGAGAGCAGGTGTATACCCACTGCATCATGGCAGTTGCTGCATGGCGGAATGATTATCTGGTTGCCTGATGGGATGTGGCACATTTCACATGTCACACCGATCGGCAGATGCAGATTGTGCGGGATTTCGGCAACCGTTGCATTTGGAGTGGTCCTGTGGCACTTGTAGCAACCGGTCGGATCATCGAGATCTCCGTGTATCGTTGCAGCATCGTCGTATACGTGGCATACCTGACATGTGATCGCCATGTCTCCTGATTTCACTGGCTTAACAATATCAGGCGCAGTCTTGTGACATTTCACGCAACTGTCCATGCCCTCGCCGTGTACTGCAACGATCTCTCCGTGGCAGTGTGCGCACACGAGTTCTTTACCTCCAAAAACAGTGTAATGCACAGCCTCAAGATCCTGGTGGCAGAATGTACAATCCTCTGTCTTGACCCTGCCGATATGCACCTCGTGTATTGGACCTGAGTGGCATTTAATGCACTCTGGTATGCCAATCTCGAATGCCGCACCGTGGCATGCCTCACAAGTCACCCTCCCAGCATCTAGTTTCTGCTTGTGGATGATGTGAGGATTCTCCTTATGGCAGTCTGCACAATTGACTGTGTCTGCTGTAAGTGTTAATGATGCAAACTGAGTCTCGACCTCTGCACCATAAGTCACCGCAGCGGTCAATGTAACCAATATTATGACTGCCAGAAGAGCATTACAAGATTTACTTCTCATCTACTATCACATCCTTGTTTTGATTCATGATATAAAATCAACATTTCACAATTACGTTCGGATGCTTATATGCTTTTCTGCGTAACACTTAAATCAATTGAGCCAGTATGATTACGAACATGGCAAAATCACACGGCGAGCGAAGAAAAACCCGATACAAATTGAAGAAATCTTCGAGAAAAAGAGGCTTATCGGCAATTAGCAAGGCAATTGTTGAATTTGAGACTGGAGATTCTGTTCACATCGTTATTGATCCGAGCGTGCATAAAGGGCTGCCAAATCCCAAGTTCCATGGGCGCACCGGCAAGGTCGTGGCACAGCGTGGTCGCGCATACGTTCTGCGCGTGAGAGATGGCAGAGCCATGAAGGAAGTAATCGTACATCCACAACACTTGAGCCTGCAGCAGTGAAGCGTTAAACTAACAAGGGAGATCCCTCGCATGATTGTAAAGAAGGTCATCGGTGAAGAGTGGTTAACAGTATCGGAAGCAAAAGAGATGCTGGATCGTGTTAAGGAAGAGAGATCTGAAGAGGAACTTGGTTACGAACTCAAAAAAGCGATCCGTCATGTCGATGCTTTCGCAAAGATGGATGCTGAAAAATCACGAGATCTCGCGAACAATTTGCTAAATCTGGAGAAAATGAAGCCCGAGATTGCAATCAGAATCGCAGACATTCTTCCCAATACGCGAGACGAACTCCGCAGCATCTATGCTAAGGAACGTTTTGTGCTCACTGCCGAAGATCTTGATCAGATGCTGGATATGGTAGCTGATTCAATATAAAGTGGAAATCCAACAAAAGGTGATCTAATGCCACTTAGTGAGAAGGTATCTGGAAAGGAGGAGTACGCTTGGGTGCTGGATTACCTCCCTTACGGCGATCCAAATGATTCCAGACCTGTGTACCAGAAAAAACCGTCCATTCACGCTATAGGCGAGAAGTACTGTGTTCTAATGGAACTGGTTCCGAAAGACGGGGTTGTGCCACAGATTGGCGAACGTGTGTACATCGGGGGTACAGCACGTGATTCGATCGACCATGTGAAACGCAGGCTGGAATATGATTCCCTGACAAACGGAGCAAAGACTGAACTTCATTACGTGCTCGAACAGATCACCGTGCAAGATGAGACCGACTTTATCGGATTTATTAACGAAGCATATCCTATATCAACCAGACAGCACATGCTTGAGCTGCTTCCGGGTATAGGAAAGAAACTGATGTGGACTATACTTGATGAGCGCAAGAAAGGCAAATTCGCCAGTTTTGAGGACTTGACCACGCGGGTGAAGGGACTACACAAACCCGAATCCGTTTTTGCGCGCCAGATCGAGAACGAGCTGATTGGCACGGTCAAGTACAGGCTGTTCACGACCAAAACGCCCGAGCCTCGCAGCAGAAAACGCGGTCGACGGTAAGTTAGCAGCGCATAGCAGTGA
>JAYEGZ010000158.1:0-12749 GCA_034659315.1 Methanobacteriota archaeon | reverse complement strand
CGTTTTTGCGCGCCAGATCGAGAACGAGCTGATTGGCACGGTCAAGTACAGGCTGTTCACGACCAAAACGCCCGAGCCTCGCAGCAGAAAACGCGGTCGACGGTAAGTTAGCAGCGCATAGCAGTGAGAAGTTGCTTGCAGTGCGTGGGGTAGGAAGTAACGCGGGACTTGTGACCGAGGACCCCCCCATATATCTTGGCGAAGATCAAAGGGGTTTTTGTGCTATACAGATAAAACCAAGTAGAGGTTATGAAAATGACCGATAACCAAGAGGCGCGCGACCTGATTGCATACTGCGGTCTTTACTGTGTGGATTGCTTTTCCCATGAAGGGAAGGTAACAGATCTGGCAAGAGACTGCAGGAAGGAATTAAGACGGGCAAAGTATGGCAGGACAGCAGAATCACTGTCTGATATCTCATTTTAAGGTGCTTGAAAACTGCGAGTAGTGCTACAAAGTGCTTGGCACGATGGTGAAATTCCGGTGCAAGAAAGCTTGCAAGGGCGACGGAGGTCCGCATTTCTGTAATACGCTAGAATGTTCTCCTAATAAAGGCATCGAAGTATGCGGGGGATGCGATGAGTTCGAAACATGCGAAAAACCGGACTTTTTAAAGTCGATTCACGGGGATGCATATCTGAAAAATCTCAGAAAGATCAAGAAACAAGGAATCGGCAAATTTCTCGAAAGAAAGAAGCACTGGTACGGTAGAATTAAGTAAATGGAGGCGAGATGAATATGTGAAGAAGCTCAGGTGGAACCATGTCATTCAGAAGTTTTATAGACCAGTTAAGAATCGATAACCTGCTGACTGAGATCGAAACGCCAGTATCCCAAAAACAGGATCTTGTGGGAATTGCCGGGAGTGGAAAAACATTGCTCTTCCACAATATAAACAGTCACCGGGTTGCTGTGAATATTCTCTCGTCAAGAGATGCCCTCTGCAGAGCGTTACATGTTAAGCGGGGGGATCTGGCAAAATATCTCACATCCGCCGGAATGGCGGGGGGATCTGGCGATGTGAAACTTGTGAATGATTCTCCAACAAAAGAAATTGCAGAAAAACCTGATCTTACAAAACTACCGATTATCACCTATTTCAAAGATGATCCCGCGCCGTATATCACTGCAGGCGTTGTCGTAACCGAGGTTGACGGGGTGACAAACGCATCCATCCACCGCCTGATGGTTATCGGAAAGGACAAACTCGCAGCGAGACTCGTTGCCCCGCGGCACACGTATCTCCTGCACAAAAAAGCACTTGATCGTGGAGAGGCACTTCCTGTTGCAATAGCGATTGGACTTGATCCTACCATCCTCTTTGCAGTCTCTACACGCGTTCCCGAGGGTATGGAGTTTTTATATGCATCCGCGCTTCTTGGGGAGCCGCTCGAGGTCTTTGAGTGTGCGAACGGGATCAAAGTGCCGCACTGCGAGATCGTGCTTGAGGGTTACATCGGAGATGAGACTGCGCCCGAGGGTCCGTTCGTTGACATCACTGGAACGTATGATAGGGTGCGAAGCGAACCTGTAATCAAGCTTACAAACGTGATCCACCGGAAAGACCCGATATACCATGCAATCGTACCGTCTGGCGACGAACACAAACTCCTCATGGGGATTCCGTACGAACCCGTGATATTTCGTGCAGTGAGCGGGGTTGCTGACGTAAAAAATGTTGTTCTGACAAAAGGTGGCTGCTGCTACTTCAATTCAGTGGTGCAGATCGAGAAACGGACTGAGGGTGATGCAAAGAACGCAATTCTCGCTGCGTTTGCAGCACACCCGAGTCTCAAGAATGTGGTAGTGGTCGATCCTGACATAGACATCTACGATCCGAACGATGTCGAGTTTGCGATTGCAACGAGAGTGCTCGGTGACCGGGATATTCTGTTGATTACGAATGTGCGGGGGAGTTCACTCGATCCCATCTGTGCCCCGGACGGTACGACTACAAAGATCGGTGTCGATGCGACGATGCCACTTGGGCGAGGCGATGAGTTCAGACGGGTTGTGGGCGCCATCTGAATTTATCACAAGATCTCATCAAATACCATATCATCCCAGCTCCGCTCGCCAACCACGACCTCAAATTCAACCGGGGTCAGCACCGGTGCAGGGAAGCCCGCAGAACCATCGGTTGCGATCCGCGGGCAGGCAGTATTGACAAAAGCATCGAGATCAAACGCGCGCAACGCATCCGGCGTGACCATATCCATCATCAGGATGTGCGCGTCCATCCCATGCGCTTCTGCCATGGCGCACAGATCAAAGGCAAGCTCTTTCCTACACTGACCGATCTTTGTGGACACAATCACCCCAATAGACTGCGCGTCAAGCGATCGTTCGATCGCAGCACATCGCTTCCGAAGCATCCGATCAACATCCGGCATCCGGACTTCTTCAATAACAGGATCTACAATCCGGACGGGCTTTTTGGTTGCAAGCGCAACTCCGAGAGCGTGAAAGTCCCCTGTGCCGATGTACAGATACTCATCACAGTCGGGCGCAGCAGCAGAAAAGTTGCATCCGAGAACAAGCCCCGGGTACGCGATACGCCTGTCGCCGTTGTGGATGACCGCGGTTATGCCGTGATCTGCAAGATATTTTCGTACATCGGCAAGTGTATGCGCGAACTGAGCGGTCGAGATAAGCCCAACACGATCCGGGATCACGCTGATTGCTTGTCGTATCATGGGAATGACCCGGGTTAGTGACCGCGCCTCAATGAAATATGTATCCGCAACTGTCATGTTGGGTATCTCGGCGTGTCCGAATTGAAACATGATATCGACCGATTCGAGAAGCCCGGTATCGACATCACATGCGCCGAAGCAGGAATTTGCAGATATTACGCACCTCGCACCGGTGTCCCGACTGAGTTCCTCTGATATCCTGAGTGTCTCTCGTCTGAAACCGTCGGGAAACTGAAGTCCCACGACTCTGGCGTGTTTTTCCTTAATCACGCTCACGACATAGTTCAGATTAAAATCATATTCCTCGATCATCAATCATTACGTCGCATTATATCTACTATACTTGCTTTGGCAGGAAGTACTTCTTGATCACGGTGTCGCATTTCGAACAGGTGATCATGAGCCAGTCACCGACCATCTGCTTGTTGTAGTGCTCAAAGATCGATGCCCCGCAGGTCGGACACGAATAATATTCTTTAAAATAATAATTATAAAATGTTGGATTGTCATCTAGCCAGTGGAGGACAGAGAGTAGACGTCCAAGATACCTCTGCTGCGATTCACCCGATTCCACCTCTATTGCGGTTTCGACCCGGTCTTTGACATCCCTGAAATATCTCTTTGATTTCTCGCGAATCTTTGTATAATCAGTCATATATTCAATACTATCTTTTAAATACTTCGAATACATATCGGCTGCACCGGATTCCCTTCGCGTGATCGTTTTGAGGAAGTATTCGCTCATCAGGTCTTCCATCAGGTCAAAACACTCTGTGCAGATATTGTAGCCTTCGTAATGCGTCGAATCCAGTTCGCCGTGACAGATGATACATGCCTCACGTTCCATGAGATCACAATGGTCTCGTACCAATTTAAAGGTTAGCCACCTCGCGGCAGCCCAACCAGCCTACCGGTTTTAGCTGATGTGGCGCATCGGTCGGTGGAACGGTTGACCTCATCGACACTATTAAATACATACAGGAACAGTGATTAAAACTATACTCGCACATCTGCACCGGTGCAAACGGCAAACGGTGCAGAAACGGAGGCATATTATGGAACTGTTAGTCAGTCCAATCAACACAGACGAGGCAAAAGCCGCATTCGCTGGCGGCGCAGATATCATCGATGTGAAAAATCCAAAGGAAGGATCGCTTGGCGCGAATTTCCCCTGGGTAATCAGCGCAGTCATCGAGGCGATCGAATCGAAAAAACCGGTCAGCGCAACGATCGGCGATTTTAATTACAAACCAGGTACCGCATCACTTGCCGCACTCGGTGCAGCAACGGCGGGTGCCGATTACGTCAAAGTCGGATTGTACGACATCCAGACTGCGGAGCAGGCAGAAGACTTGCTATCAAAGGTTGTTCAGTCGGTGAAGGCATGTGATCCAAATAAGATGGCAGTAGCATCCGCTTATGCCGATTACAGACGTATAAATTCAATTTCACCGCTTTTACTTCCTGAGATCGGCGCAAAGGTCGGCGTTGATGTGGTGATGCTTGATACCGGCATCAAAGACGGGCGATCTGCGTTTGAGTTCATGACCGAAGATGAGTTGACCCGGTTCGTAGACACCGCACGCGATCTTAATCTGCGCAGCGCACTTGCAGGCGCCATCAGGTTTGAGGATATGGAGATGGTAAAGCGCATCAATCCGGATATTATCGGCATCCGTGGCATGGTCTGTGGCGGCGACCGAAACGCTGTGATCAAGCAGGAACTGGTAGAAAAACTCAAGGCACAGATGGGCTAATCACACATAGCCACTCTGTATGTTTCGCTAAGTTCGTGTAATCAGTATATTTGTACCTGCTTGGGGTAACTTGTGGCAGGAACCATGATATTACACAGATTTCCACAAGATTTCTGTGTTAATCTTGTGTAATCTCGTGGTTTTATATGTGGATATCCACACAATACTCGAGTAGTCACGTATATTCATTCTTAATTTGGTATATGATGGACATTGTTTAAAATCAGAGTTTAGTAGAGCACGTTTAAACAAATATCACAGACCTGGAGTGATTGGTAAATCTTGGGTCATGCCCTTGCCCAAATCACGCTTTCAAGAGCGTTCATATCCATATACTTATCCAGCAGTTCTTCAATCCGGCGTAGCTTCTTCTCGCCAAGAATCCGAGCTTGTCCCATGATAATCTCCATCTCTTCCACTGTGCTCATGGTATCGCCCATGACGACCATCATCGGCACACCGCGTTCCTTCGCCGCCCCAAGGATCGTGGAGCTTGGGTACATGCCGCCTGTTAGTATGATGCATTTTACGCCTGCCTCAAGCGCAGCCATCTGAATATCCGATCGACCGCCGCCTGTAATCAATGCAAAGCTTTTTACACGCCTGAAATATCGAAGCGCCGTGTTTGCTTCCATTGCGCCAACAAAAAAATGCTCCACAAGGACCCTGCGCATGTCATCCCTGATAAGGATCTCGCTTCCAAGATAGTCCGCGATTTCGCCAACCGAGACGGATTTTAACATTGGATCTCTCGGTAGTACCCCGAATACTCTTATTCCGTGGCTTTCAAGAAACGGGACTGCGATATCGGCTGCCTCGTCCAGGTCAAGCACGTCATTTAGTATGACCCCTGCGAGCAGGTCAGGATCACCGATCATCTTGAGGTCGTTTAAGATGTTATCAACCTCCTGCATGTCATGGTATCTGCTTACAAGGAGAATCTTTGTGTCCAGAAGCTTTGCCATGTCTATATCAGACATATCGTACATTATTCCGCCAGCCAGGTCCTTATTACCCTCAATGATCATTGCGTCCTTGCCCGCTGACAACTTTTTGTAGGTCTCCTTAATTTTACCCCTGACGTCCACGCCTTTTGTAAGCGCGCAGTGGTAGAAATCACGCGTGAGCATCACAGGAGTTATCGCATCCAGCGGGTCGTTAAGTCCAATTGCATCCCTGACGTTTATTGCATCCTCGTCCACCAGCGCACCACCAATCTCACGAAACTGGTTCCCAAATGGTTTCATATATCCAATCTTCAGCCCTTTATCCCTGAGTACGAGGCTAATACCAATACAGATAGCGCTCTTTCCTGAATGTCCCTCGCATGATCCGATTAATATGGATTTCATATTCATTCCTCCAGTGTAAGCCTTATGTCAACAGCGACACAACCATCCTCAAAAACAAGCATCGGATTGATGTCGATCTCCACGATTTCCGGGAAATCGGTGCACAATTTTGAAAAACGGAGTAAACTTTCCTTTATCGCATCGATGTCCGATGGTTTCTCCCCCCTGATACCAAGAAGCATCGGATACGCCTGGATCTCTTTTATCATCTCGTTTGCATCCTTCTCGGTGAGAGGCGCGATCCTGAATGTTACATCCTTTAGCACCTCCACCGATATCCCGCCAAGCCCGAACATGATCATCGGTCCGAACTGTGGGTCCCGGTTCATGCCAATGATGATTTCCCTGCCGTCTTTTAGCATCTTCTGGACCAGCACACCCTCGATTCGGGCGCCGGGCAGGTAACGGTGGATCTGGTGCATCATGCCATCATAGACGACGCCTGCCTCCTTTGCATCCATTATGCCGGTTCGCACCCCGCCGACATCAGTCTTGTGTGATATGTCTGCTGACACCACCTTCATGACCACCGGGTACCCGATGCGACTTGCAGCCTCGACCGCCTGCCCCCTGGTGGAAGCCACGATCGATTCTGCCACAGGGATTCCATATCGCTCCAGCATGGACAGACATTCAACTCCCGGTCGCTTATTTCCCTGTTTTTTTTCATTATCTAAAATTTTCTGCACTGCTCTTCGGTCAACGCCACAATCCGGCGGGTACGTGCGCGTTCTTGCAGTGATCTTTGCATAATCGATCATTGCGCGCATCGTCCGTGCAGCCCGCTCAGGGAATGGGTAGTTCGGGACCCTGCCTGCGGAAAGGATTTTTTCACCCTTCAATGCCTGCGCCCCGCCCATCAGAGATACGAGAATTGGTTTTGAGGATTCTCGGCTTGCATCGACAACGATCTCTGCGATCCGCTCCATGTCAGTCATAGCCTGCGGCGATGCGAGAACGATGATGCCGCTGACATTGTCATCACGAATGACTGCCTCGATCGCATGTCTGTACAGTTCGGGAACGGCATCTCCGAGTACGTCCACCGGGTTATATACGTTTGCTGCCGCAGGAAGACACGATCTAAGCGTCTCGATCGTCTCAGGCGTAAACGATGCGATTGTCATACCAAGCGTTTCGCACGCATCAGTGGCAAGCACGCCCGGCCCACCTGCATTGGTAATGATCGCGATCCTATCACCGACTGGTAGCTGCTGATATGCAAAAGCAAGCCCGTAATCAAACATCGCTTCGATCGATTGGGCTCGGATTACGCCGCTCTGGCGGAATGCCGCATTGTATGCAACATCAGAACCTGCAAGAGTTCCTGTGTGTGATGACACCGCTCTTGCACCTGAACCGGTACTGCCTGCTTTTATCACGATGATCGGCTTTTTACTTTCTGTGACGCCACCGGCAATGTCCATAAATTCTCTACCGTTCTTTATTCCTTCCAGATATAGCAGTATCACGCTTGTTTCATCGTCCTCCGCCATCGCCTGGATGATATCATTTTCAGTGATGTCAGCCTTGTTCCCGAGACTGACAAAGATCGAGAATCCAAACCGCTTGATCTCTGCCCAGTCAAGAATTGCGGTGCATAGCGCGCCACTCTGTGATGCAAGACCGATGTCCCCGGGAATCGCCATACCCGCAGCAAAAGATGCATTAATTCCCGAATGAGTACCAATAAATCCAAGGCTGTTTGGTCCAAGCATCCTCATGCCGTATTCTTTGACAATATTGACACATTCCATCTCCAGTTCTGCAGCTCCCGCCTCCTTAAACCCGGCTGAGATAACGACTATGTTCGTAACTCCTTTTGCCCCGCACTCTCTGAGCACGCCGGGCACGAGCCTTGCAGGCACGACTATGACTGCAAGATCGACTGGTGGCGCGCTGGTAATGTCAGGGTAGCACTTCAATCCGTCAATCTCATCAGACTTAGGATTTATTGGATAAATAGCACCCCCAAACCCCTTCCTGATGTTTTCAAGCACAACCCTGCCGACTTTCCCCTCCTCGCGGGACGCACCAACGATGGCTACACATTCCGGTCTAAAAAATTTTTCGAGCATTGCGAGCGTTATCCGATATAACGCAGATCCTCATCACCCTTGGTCAAAGACATCTGCATCTGCTGCATTTCCTCCAGTTTTGCGACTACTTTCTCCATCTCGGCGGCATGTTCTTCAAGCGCCTGCATGTCCACCTCGATACCAAGTGCCTGACTGAGCACACGGAGCACTGCCTGCGCGCTCATCGGATCGACGATATATCCTGATGTGATACCCATCAAGCAGACCGCATCGATATTCAGTTCTATGCCCATGGCAAGTAAGATCCCTGAGACGCCAATGATACCGCCCCATGGTTCACTCTCCTGAAAATCAACACCGTACTCGCTCAATTCCTCGACAATATCAGGATTGTTGACCGCCCCGATAACGGTGCCAGTATCCTCCAGCTGACCGGTCGCATACCCCCCAAGCGTGTAGATTCTGGAGACATTGAACCGCTTTGCGATATCAAGAAAAACGTCGCAGAGGATGTAATGTCCCCGGGTCGTTGCACTCTGGTTGTCCCCGACTAGAATCAGCATATCACTCTTTCCATCCTCTGACCTGCAGGCATAGATCTCGTTTCGGGCGAGCCTGACCGCGCAGTCATCAAGCACTATTGCCTGCGGTGGAAAATGGATTGAATAGATGTCGATTATCCGTGTTGCATGGAACACGTCGATTAAGTGTTCCGCAACCAGTTTACCAACGTGTCCGAAGCCAGGCAACCCCTCGATCATAACCGGCGCGCTTAATTCGATATCCTGCAACTCGTGAATCGTGACATCGCTCGTGAACGTCAGTGGCTGGTCATCCCCTGTGATCACTGTGCTGGTATAGTTGTCTGCCATCATTGATCAGTCCGATTCGATCCGTGGTGCAAGGACATACTTTACCGTGCAATCACCATTGGCAAGCTCAAAACGGATGCTTGCAGGTAGATCGCGCCCCAGATTGATGACAACCTCGCCAGCACTACCGACCCCTTTACTGATGTCGGACAGATAATCCAGTGAGTACAGCGACCTGACTTCAGCCGGAACGATGCTGATCAAGTCAGAACCTGTGAGGTCCATGCTGACATGATCTGTATCGCCAGTCGCCGCCATAAAGAATACGCCATCATGCACACCCATAGTCATGTGGTCGCTCACCATCTCTGCCGCTTTGATCATACGCCTGAATACTGCCCCCGAAATTGCAATTTCTGCCGGGAGGTCAAGTGTGGGCACGGTTGGCGCCTTACGCAGTGTCGATGGATCGAGAAGCGATAACTTATATGAAAAACCACCCATGGCAATATCAAGCTTATGTGTATTCGGGTCCAGTTCCAGCTCGATTTCGCCGCTTCTGTCCGCCATACTAAGAATTTCGCTGAATCTACTCAGATCAATGCCAATTTCGCATTCCGTGCCTTCTATAGACCCAAAAGCGTCCCCGGACAATTCAAGCGAGACCATCGCAGCATTTGCAGGATCAACAGCTCGTGCCACCAATTTATCTGATGATATCTCAAAACGCGACTCGTCGATAATCGCTGAAATTGCTTTAATCGCATCCTGCAATATTTCTGCATTTATAACTGCCTTGAACAAATCTTTTCCCTCCAATAATATAACTAAGTGGGGTTTGCATATATTTATCATTAACCCTTGATCAACTATAACCCTTGCCAGCTATGATAGTTGGCATTACGGTGAAGTGCCGGGTGCAACATGCACACAATGCACCGGGTGAACGAATACTTTATCTACATCAAAACCGAGATCGAATTACGAACTGCATATCCGTGGCTACCTGCTCGGAGGAACAATATGGAAGACGTCGAAAAAACTACTGAAGAAACCAAAGGGACACCCGAGATAAAACATCTTGTCCGCATCGTAAACACTGATCTGGACGGGCACAAATCGGTACAGTATGCACTCACCGGATTGAAAGGTATTGGCATACGGACAGCGAAAATTCTTGCGAACAACGCGGGAATAGACTCTACAGAGATAATAGGATCGTTGAACGACTCCGAAGTTGAAAAACTAAGGAAAACAATCGACGATTTTGAAAGTGTAGTGCCGACATGGATGTTAAATCGAAGAAAAGACCTTGCAACTGGCAAAGACAAACATCTCATAGGTGTGAATCTGGGTCTGTCGTTGACTGAAGATATAAACATTATGAAGAAGACCCGCAGTTACCGGGGCATCAGGCATGAGCGAGGTCTACGGGTTCGCGGGCAGCGAACAAGGTCCACTGGAAGATCTGGTACCACAGTCGGCGTCAGTAGAAAACGTGCGTAATTGATAATAATAGGTGAGTGAATGGGACATCCACGTAAGCGTCATAAACAATACAGCACGCCAAAACACCCTTGGCAGGCTGAAAGACTTGCAGCAGAAAGTGAACTGGTTAAGACTTATGGACTGCGGAATAAACGCGAGGTCTGGACTGCAGAAAGCATTCTTCGGAAGTACCGGCGTGCTACGCGCAGGTTGCTTGCCGAATCTGCAGCAGGGAACTTTACAGGACACATAGAGACCGAGGCAAACCAGATTATTGCGCGATTGCAGCGTTTTGATATCATGCCAGCGGATACGGAACTGACCGATATCCTGACCTTTGAGGTCAAAGATGTTCTTGAGCGCCGTTTGCAGACTCAGGTGTATAGGCAGGGGCTTGCGCACACCATGCGGCAGGCGCGGCAGTTTATCACACATGGGCACATTGCTGTCGCGGGTCACAAGGTCACGATACCAAGTTATCTTATCTCAATGAAAGCGGCGATGCAGATTGATTATTACGGCGGCTCCCCGATTGCGCATGAATCGCACCCGGAGCGTCCGACGCAGGTTGCTACCGGTGAGAGCATACTCGACGGGGCACACGAGGAGGCGCAGTGATCATGGCAGAACAGAAATGGGCAGTTGCACATATTCATTCGTCATTCAACAACACGATCATCACGGTTACTGATTTGACCGGGGCTGAGACCATCGCAAAATCATCCGGTGGCATGGTCACCAAGGTCGCCCGGGACGAAGGCTCCCCCTACATCTCGATGAAGATCGTCGCACAGGTAGTGGAGCAGTTGAAGAACCGCGGGTTTACCGGTGTTCATATTAAGATCAGAGCACCTGGCGGCAACAAACAGCGGAGTCCGGGACCAAGCGCACAGGCGGCAATACGTGCTTTTGCAAGGACCGGGATACGCATCGGAAGGATCGAGGATGTGACGCCGCTACCGCATGATGGCACCATGTCAAAAGGCGGGCGCCGTGGCAGAAGAATCTAAATAGTTTTTCAGGTTTCAACGATTCACCGGTGCCAGGTTTATCAAAGTGGCTCCGGTGTTTCGATTGGCAAACGATTTTTTCACAAAAAATCGAGTAAAAACTGCCCTCCGGGTGGGGTCGGCGATGTGTGTTTTCATGTAGAAGCTGTGTGTGGGAAATGCCTTTCCTATGTTGGAAGTCAGTTTTTGATCAAACTTTTGTGAAAAGTTTGGTGAACAGTTTGCGAGTAAGAAATGCCCTCCGGGTGGGGCTGGTGATATACTTCTCCGTAATCTGGTGAGAAATGCCTTTCCTATGTTGGAAGTCAGTTTTTGATCAAACTTTTGTGAAAAGTTTGGTGAACAGTTTGCGAGTAAGAAATGCCCTCCGGGTGGGGCTGGTGATATACTTCTCCGTAATCTGGTGAGAAATGCCTTTCCTATGTTGGAAGTCAGTTTTTGATCAAACTTTTGTGAAAAGTTTGGTGAACAGTTTGCGAGTAAGAAATGCCCTCCGGGTGGGGTTGGTGATATACTTTTCGTATATCTGACATTCCGCAGGTTGGCATCCATTTTTCATAATTTTTACTGATAACGTTTTTCGGTTTTGAATATTTGTAAAATATTATTTTTATATTGTGATGATACAACCTATCTAATTTAAGCGGGAAATGCTTTCACAGGTTTATGAAAAAATACGCATTCTGATAAAGCGATTATCTTTAAAACTCAAAATCACAAGCGTTAGCCACTATCTGCCATTTGCAAAAATAGATCTTTTTGCAAAAACACATGCGGAATGTAAAGTAAATGGAAATGATATGTTGAGTAACGGGACGTTACGTCGTATGTGCTATAAAAGTGAAATCAGTGTTAATGGCTGCGTCGCTGCTGTCGCGGTCAGTGTCTAAAAACGGTTGTCAGCCACGGATTAACACTGACTGCGAAGCACAGCCGTCTGCATTAACACAGATTAAGGTTTTTTCATAACCCGAGGATTTGTCTAATGCCTTCCCACAACACATGACCATACCCCTAAAAATCGCAATTTATGCCGTGTGCCAGAGTATAACAAATTCAACCATTCGTTCCCTTAAGTTTCTTCTTCGTATTCTCAATAAGTCCCACGTCAAGCAGTTTCATCAGGAAATCAGGCAGTGGCGGAAAGGTGTACATGTCACCAGTATCCGCATTCACGATCTTTCCAGCCTCAAAATCGACAGCGATGATGCCGCCATCCTCTGCATTAACATCACACTCAACAAGCGGGAGCCCGATGTTGATGCTGTTTCTGTAAAATATCCGTGCGAAACTCGGTGCGATCACACACGTAATCCCTGCGCCAAGCAGAGCACGGGGCGCGTGTTCCCTTGATGATCCGCTGCCAAAATTTTTCCCGCCGACAATGATATCGCCTTCCCGGACATCATCTGCAAACTCGGGTCGCACGTTCTCAAATGCGTGCTTTGCAAGCTCGCGTCTGTCGCCAGTCACAAGATATTTTGCGGGGATGATCTGATCTGTGTCCACGTTGTCAGAAAACTTCCACACCCTGCCTTTGATATATTTTTCCACCATATCTATCACCTCGCATCAACTAACTCGACTCAAGATCA
>JAYEGZ010000157.1:0-10047 GCA_034659315.1 Methanobacteriota archaeon | reverse complement strand
ATCGATGATGAGGAATGAAAACGATGCTTGATTTGGCGGGACAACCTTTGGCAGGATTTGCGGTTTGCTCAGCAGAACTGATAGCGAAAAACCTTTGAGAAGTTCTGCCCACAACTCGAGTATTGAAAGGAGGAAACTGTGATGAGAATCCATTACCTGCAGCACGTCCCCTTCGAGGGGCTGGGAAACATCGAGAACTGGGCTCTCGCGAAAGGGCATCAGATATCGGACACGCAACTCTACAACAACGATCCACTACCCAAACCGGAAGAGTTCGACTGGTTGATCGTAATGGGCGGTCCGATGAACATATACGAGGAAGACAGGTTCCCGTGGCTTGCCAGAGAAAAAGTCTTCATCAAAGACGCGATCGACTCTGGAAAGATCGTTCTTGGAGTCTGCCTCGGCGCCCAACTAATCGCAAGCGTTCTCGGCGCGAAAATCCACAAGAACCAGTACCCCGAGATCGGATGGTTCAATGTTTGGCTCACTGACGCCGCCAGCAGATCCCGGGTGTTCGGGCGGCTTCCCGAACGGTTCGCAGCGTTTCACTGGCACGGCGACACATTCGACCTGCCGCCGGGCGCAACATGGATTGCAGAGTCGGATGCGTGCAGGAACCAGACGTTTGAGTATGGCGGTGGCAAGGTCATCGGGCTACAGTTCCATCTTGACACGACTCTTGAGAGCATCCGGCGGCTGGTTGCACACTGCGGCGACGAACTGGTTCCGGGCGAGTATGTTCAGAGCGAGAGGGGGATGCTCGCAGATCACCGGGAGCACCTTGCCGATCTGTGCGGGTACAGCGAGATCTTGCTCGATGGAATCGAGAACGAATATAGGGTTTCTAGTAAATCGTTGCTTGCGGCAGAGTGCTGAGGCGTGCTTTGCTCGCATTGTTGCGTCCTTGTTTTTTGGCACGGATCTCGGGGATAGTGCGGCTACCATAGCCGCGGAATCACCCCGGCTCCGCGCCTCGCAGACGCGGAGCATTAATTCAACAATCCAATATTCACCCGTCCAGCACAGCCTCTGCCGCGTCCCGGTATGCATCCATCACGTAAGCGATTCCTGATACTTTTGTCGCCTCTTCTGTGAGTGACATCAGATCATCCCGCTTGAGTGTAGACAAGTTGAACCTGCGTGACCCGGCCATCAGCTGCCTGAGACCAGTTCTCGTCTTCTGGCAGAACGAGTAGACACCGAGTGCACCGAGTGGGATGTCCTTCATCTCGTCTCCGTACTGGTGTGCAACATCCTCGTAGTAGACAAATATCTCCTCCGCCTTGGTTCCATACTCAGAGACGGTCTTTGGCAGGTCCTTATCCTCGATCCATTTTCCGATGTTCTTGCCGACAAAGCCCGGAATCATCAGCGCCCTGCCCATGCAGACCGCCTTGAAGTGGGGCGTTCCCATCGCAAGCACCTTGTAGATACCGTCCTCACTCGAGAATCCGCCAGCCATCGCAAGGTCAGGAACTCGCATTCCCTTGGCTCGCATCTTCTCTGCGAATTCGTAGACGAGCGACTGGAGATAGAACGTTGGAGTGCCCCATTCCTCCATCATGGGCCATGGGCTCATGCCGGTGCCGCCTGGTGCTCCATCGAATGTCAGAAGGTCGATCTTTGCTTCAGTTGAGTATTTCAGAGCCATCACAGTCTCAACCATCGAGTATGCGCCGGTCTTTAAGGTGATCCGATCAAATCCAATCGATCGCAGGCGGTCAACCTCTTCCATGAACCCTTCTTCTGTCACAAATCCGAGTCTGGAGTGTCTCTCAAACTCTTTTATTGTGCCATCACGGTACGCATCAGCAACCGCGGGGTTCTCTGGATCAGGCGCCACAAGATAACATCTCTTCTTGGAGACTATCTCGCCACATGAATGCACGGCGGCGTTATATACATACGGGGCAGCATCGATGAGAGCACGCTTGGAGCGGATAGAGAGATGTGTTATGGAGTTTTGTGAACGGTTTGGTGTGGATTGGGATGTGGTGGATGAGGAATTTGTGAAGGTGATTCCACAGTCGAGCAGACCATATCGGAGTCTGTATACGCATTAATGGTTGCTTGCGTCAAAGCGAGGAAGTGGACTTTAGATAGCATATTGCGCTCTGGTTCTGGGGATCAGCCACGACTGCAACGTATGCACCATCTGCGGAGGATCGAACATCTATCAGTTTGATAACACTGCTGAACTTCTTGTCATCAGGCAACAGTTCAGCCAGAACATTTTCTGACACTTCGAAAAATTCCTCATTGAACTCTGATTCCGTTATATCAGGATAAACAGGCATATAGATGATATGTCCTTCTACCAGATCCTGGAAGAAATGTGTACCATAAGACACTTCAGGTGTATGTCCGCCCCCCTCTCGGGCAATTTCAACAAGAACAACAGTATTATCTATATCCGAATAGCTTGTATTTACACCTAGGTCAATATTATTGCTACCCCACCTCCCGGGTCCCATCAACATGAACCTTGCACCCTCCAGACGAAGTCGTTCATTGATCCGACCGACTACACGCCCCACCGAAGTCTTAACATGTGGTTCTTCGATTCCTGCATACGCCCTCGGATCTATGTAGACTATGTACCGAATATCGTTGATCACGCCCCCATTAATGATCTTGCTGGAACTGAATAATATGTTTTCATGAGGTACATCAGCCGGCATAACAACGGGACCGATGATGCCTGGTATCTTCATGGTGCGACATTGCAGCAAATTGATTCTCATCCTGTTATTTGAATCCACAAATGCTGTAAATTCCATATCCACCGGGTGGTCGTAACTCTTTTCGATTATTTTCAACATTTCTCCTATGATCTCGACAAAATCTGTCTGCCTTATGAGGTTGTTGAAGGTAAGGATAAAATTGCTCGGTAAACTACCCATAAGTCCGGTATGCTTATCATAAATATAATCGTCCTTGATTAAGGACACAAATAATCTAAGGTTGGGATAGTCACCGTCAGCGATCAGTTCAGAAACAGGTAATGTCCTGAACTCGTTGTCCGTAATGTCAAGCAGATCGACATCCCACTGGGAATATTTTGTAATTTCCATGCCGATCTCTGGTCTGAGTTCCGGATGACTGACCGCCACCATTCTGGGATAATCCCTGCCTACCCGGTCCACTGCACGGGTACCCAGACCAAACACCAATCTGATCATTCCCTTTTCAGGGTCTATACGGGAAGTCCATGCGAAAAGATTTCTTGAAAATGTCACACCCGCAAGGGGCGGGAAGAAATAGTGCTTATACGGTACACCGGATACGCGCTGCACAAGGATTGCCATCTTTTCATCATTGTCCTGGAGACCGTGAACCCTCCTGTATGAAAGGGCGTCAGGGTTTAATGCACTTGCATACACAAGCTTAATGGCGCGCATAAACCCTTCGAGTCTTTCATCGGGATTTCCCTGGTTGGTACAGAATTCGCTCCGGTATTTGCCTGCAAACGCATTACCAAAACTGTCCTCCAGCAAACTGCTGGACCTTACAATTATAGGTGCCTGTCCGAAGTAGTCTATCAGGTTTCGAAACTGTTCTGTAATCTCTTCCGAAAATTTTCCGGCAAGAAAGCGCTTTTCCACCTCTTCGAACATTTCCCACGTAATCATGGATTTCTCAGACAACTGCAACCTCAGACGGAAAAGGTCGTTATTCACCAGAAATGTGAAAAATACGTCTGATCCGATATAGAATGAGTCATGTGGCTCCAAAATATCAGAGAAATCTCTGTGTCCACCATCCTTGAGCAGAATGCTCCGGGCAATCAACATGCCTGCGGCTTTTCCCCCAACCCTGCCGGACCCGATCATGCGGTCTCTGATGTTCAACAGGTCTTCAAGGGTTAGATAATGGTCAGCAAGCTTGTTAAACAGGGGATGATCCCCTATGATCATCCTTGAAAGTTCCTGTTTGAGTGCGATTGTTTCTGGAGATAGGGTCTCCATACCTGTTTCATAGTACTGTGCAAGTTTTTTGTAAACACTGTCCCATGGAGCGATGGTACTGGTACTCAAAAAGACCTTCTTATGGCGGCTGGTGGAAACCGCGGCTGCATCTCCACTACCAGACACAGGCACCAGCTTTCCATGGGAAACAAGATGTGGTAAAAACATCTGTGGAGAATAGCGGTCGTAGACTTTCAATGGATGCAGATATGTTCCGGATTCCACACGGTAAACATCGATCAGTATCTGAGTAGTATCCCGTATCCGGGCAACTGCAGAATGACTATGCTTGCCCCTCGTCAGGGCAAAAAACGCAATCGTATCAAGTTCGAACAAGTAAGGACAGGTGACCTTAAAGAAGTTGGCAAGAAGTTCATCAGTAGCCCATTCAACTACTAGGGAGGACAGGTTGTCAAAAACATAAAAAACCTCTTTGCCGTATTTCTCTATTATCCTGTGCACTTCACTGCTGAAAAAATCAAATCCCTTGCCAAGGTCAACCGACATCAGATCCAGATGTTCCATTGGTTTGAGTACCGGGTCATGGGGAGCAAAACTGATGTATACACAACGACGACCATCTCTGATTCCCTGATAAATAAACTTTTCAGCATAATATGAATAGTCATCCAGGTCGTCAACCTGCCAGACTACATTGTCACCCAGCCTGAAACCCTGTATTACCTCATCAAGAGAAGGTACACCGCTACTTATTATTTCTGGTTTTATTTTCTCCATGTGCCTTCTCCTCATTATGGTCGAAGCTTGTTCTATGTGTATTTGACTTAGATATCCGGGTCGAGTTTTGTGTCAGAAGTTATTGGAAACACTGTAAATGGAAAAAATGCATTTAAGGATATGGGACACCAAGCAAGTTTGTGATCCCGAGCCGATCACGATAGATGAACTTGAAGAGATGATGACCGAGTTTGGCGTTATTTGAGTTCGATGTACTGAGATTCATTTTTATGCCCATTTTATATTATTTACCGATTGGTGGTTGCATTTATCGATTTATAACCAATAGGTTACCTATTAACTTCTACATAAAGATTCCTAATCCCCACGATATTGTTATATATCATACATCGATAACCTATGTCTGGTGAACGTAAATGGCAAAACTAAATCCATTCGAAATGTCCCAGAAACAACTGGATATATGCGCAGATATTCTCCATCTAGACCCTGGTACACACGCGATTCTCAGAGTTCCGATGCGTGAACTGCACGTATCACTACCTATCCGCATGGATGACGGCTCTATCAAGGTATTTCAGGGATTCCGTGTACAGTACAACGATGTGAAAGGTCCGACCAAGGGCGGAATCCGGTTCCACCCGGATGAAACGGTCGATACTGTCCGTGCACTCGCTGCATGGATGACCTGGAAATGTGCTCTCGTTGATATACCACTTGGTGGGGGAAAGGGCGGCATCATCTGCAACCCAAAGGAACTGTCGCAGGGTGAGCTGGAACGCCTGAGCCGGACGTACATCGACAAGGTCTTCCAGTTCATCGGACCGGATCAGGACATTCCGGCGCCTGATGTGTACACCACGCCTCAGATCATGTCCTGGATGATGGATGAGTACTCAAAGATTGCAGGAAAGAACCAGTTCGGCGTCATCACAGGAAAACCGATGTGTATCGGCGGCTCTGTTGGGCGTACCGACGCAACAGCCCGCGGCGGCTGGTACTGCGTGCGTGAAGCTGCAAAGGAATTCGGTATTGACCTGAAAGGCGCAACTGTTGCGATACAGGGCTATGGGAATGCGGGATACTATGCAGCACTGCTCGGACAAACCATCTTTGGATCAAAGATCGTGGCGGTCAGTGATAGCAAGGGCGGCATATACAACCCTGCAGGTCTTGATGTGCAAGCGGTCTACGAGCACAAGGCACAGACAGGTTCGGTCATCAACTTCCCGGGTTCAGAGCCCATAACAAATGAGGACCTGCTTGAACTTGATGTGGATATCCTTGTTCCCGCTGCTCTTGAGCATGTGATTACCGTTGAGAACGCTGCAAAGATCAGGGCAAAGATCGTTGCCGAAGCGGCTAACGGTCCGACCACTCCTGAGTCGGATGATATCCTGTATGAGAATGGTGTTCATGTGATACCGGATTTCCTGTGCAATGCCGGCGGGGTGACGGTTTCATACTTCGAGATGGTGCAGAACTTCAACCGGTACTGCTGGACCGAAGAGGAGGTTCACGAACGTCTGGACGAGAGGATGACTGCTGCATATCACGCTACACTTAAGGGTTCTAAGAAGTACGGCGTAAACATGCGGCGTTCTGCTTATGTGGTTGCTATCGAGCGTGTCGTTGAGGCGATGGAGACTCGCGGGTGGGTATAATGCCCCACATTAGAGTTGACTTCGGGGATTTTACAAGTTGCCGTTGTTTTTGTTTCCGCGGCATCCATGCACACACCTATCGTAGAACCCAGATAGCATGACAGTCCCTGACGATCCCCAGATCCAGCGGAAACTGATTGCGATCCTGCGCGTGATAAACGCCCATAATGGTGCTGTTGGTGCACGGATCATCTCAGACAGTCTTATGGAGCAGGGTTATGCCCTTGGTGAGCGCGGCGTGCGATACCACCTGCGCATCCTTGACGAGCGGGGCCTAACCGAAGGGCACGGATATGCCGGCAGGACGATCACCGAGCGCGGCAGAAGGGAGATCGAAGAGGCATTGGTCCATGATCGTATCGGGTTTATACATGCCCGACTTGAAGAGATGATCTACCAGACTGATTTTGACCTCGAAAAAGAGCGTGGACTGGTAATTGCAAACATAACCACCATAAAAAAGGAGGATCTCGATGATGCACTTGGGATTCTTCGGTATCTGTCAGAACAAAATATGAGCTGCCGGATTAAGATAATCGAAGAATGTGCCTCCGAGCATACAGTCACAGTCCCGGAGGGGCATGTAGGGATCGCAACGATTTGCAGTGCAACATGTGACGGGATTCTCCTGAAACATGGCATTCCAGTCAACATCAACTATGGCGGCATGTTGCGGTTCGATAAAAATCAGGCATCGCACTATACAGACCTGATTGCTTATGCTGGCACAACCATCGACCCGATGAAGATATTTATCTCATGGAAGACGACCTCGGTCCTGGATGTAGTCGAGACCGGAGATGGACTTCTGCTTGCGAATGTACGAGCAGTTCCGGATTTAGCCATAGATGAAGCATCAAAGATCCTGGATCGAGTAGTAGAGGCAGGCATCATCGATTGCGTTAATATCGGAGACCCTCACAGTCCGGTTCTCGGTGCGCCTGTTGTTGCGGGCATGACCGGAATCTCGGTATCTGCCGGACTGAACTCGATTGCAGCCATCCAGGAGGTGGGAATTGAAGTCGCGGTCGAACCGGTTGCTACGGTGATGGACTATTCGGAGTTTAAGACGGTGTGAATATCTGGGATGTGGGGGTGCTTTGCTGCAGCGGGTTTTTGTGTGATTGGGTATAGGAGCGGCAGGCAAACATCAGGAGAAGCGGAGAATCATAATCCTTAAATGAGGTGTTGCTGAATAAATTATAAAAGTACTGATCTCCAGATCCCCAATCCATCAATTATCCAGTAGTCTTTTAAGCATCCATCCCATCTACATAAATAAAAGAGAGGATGGACTTACATACTTGGATTAAATCTACTTCCAGGTTTTACAAACCCACTAAACATAGATAGCCAACTGTACAAAAGCTTATTGGAATTAGCAACAGCGAAAATCAAGATGCCGAATTTTTCGATACGAACACTACTCACAGAGAACGAACTCGGATGGACGGTGTTCAAGTTCGGTGATCGCTTCGAGATTCACTATGTCTTCCCGGTTCGCACTTCAGCAGCAGTTCGAGCACATCATCACTGCCGCGTTCATACTGTGTTCATACTCGTGCCAGAGCCGGACCGCATCAAAACCCACGATCCATATGGCATATCCCTGCCCCGTGCAATCCCAAGCACCTGCCCGATTGCCGTAAGACCGCGGTGTAACCGATACGCCGCAGCGGAACGTTGGCTGTTGCAATAATTAAGCGATAGCAAATCACACTCCTGTTTCGGAATGACTATAATGTCTGGCGCAGAGAATCCATCGATCCAAAATGCAGCACCTATCCGAACTTGCGTGGTGTAACCTCTGCGAATGGCGGTGCGGGGTAAATCGGCTCGAAGGTGAGCGCGGCGTGTGCAGGGCAGAGATGCACCCCAAAATCGCATACACGATGCTTTCAGAAACGCTTGCCAGTTACTCAATTACTATGCTTGGCTGTAATTTTAGATGCATGTACTGCAACGCATACCGGATATCGCAGTATCCTGATGCACAATGGTTCTACAGGGATTATGTGGAGCCAGCGGTGCTTGCGGATGAAGCGATATCCAGAATGACGCCAGACACAGACAAGATCGGTTTCACGGGAGGAGAGCCAACGATCCATCTTCCATATATTGAGGAGGTGGTGCAGGAGGTACAAGAGAAGTATGCGGAGATTGGCGTCGGGATTGCGACCAATGGTTTCTGCACGCCAAAGACGCTCTGGCGGGTGATCGATATATCCACCTCGATCTCTTTTGAGATCAAGGCTTATGATGACGATGTGCACCGGATGCTAACAGGCGCACCATCCGCGCCAGTGCTCAGGAATGCGGAGGTACTTGCAACGAGCGCCAGAGAGAGCATCCGTGTATTCAGAACAGTGGTGATACCGGGCATAACCGAGCATCAGGTGCTAAAGATAGCAGAGTTCATCGCAGAGATCGATCCAACGATACCGTACCGCTTGATCGGGTTTCGACCGAACTTCATGCTGTATTACCATCCCGGACCAGGCATGGCTTTGATGAACGATCTGGCTGAGCAATGCAAGGGTGTCGGACTCACTGATGTGGCATGGTCCGGATACTACCCAACCGAGATACCGGGTGGCAGCGAGACTGCGATTGCTGCGCAGTATCTCAGACGTGCTGGCTGCCATAAGTATCCAAGATCGTGCGGGGAATGCGAAGAGAGGGATCGGTGTCCTGCATGTCTGCTCGAACCGTGGCGGTGAGTTGATGCTGTTGGGATGGGGCACGCCGTTTCGCAGTGCTGCAGCCAGAAAGCCTGTGTTCTCGACCACCAGTACCGTCGCACAGAATCTGTGAGGGTTCGCGGGATAGTGTATGCGCCAGAGCATTCAGTCAGGATACGAACACTGCTAAACTGGGAACGAACTCGGATAGACGGTGTTCAAATATGAGTTTGGGCAGGCGGATGATGCGCAGAACACACTCGAAGAATTCACATAGCAACTGAAAATGCACTAAAAACCGATAGCGGTAGGTGCTATCACAACACAAATTGTTGAGGATTGATTTAGGGCGTCTCTGGCGAGGTCTCGTCGTGGAACATCAACACTACCAAAAATCCAAGACACCAGCCAAACCGACGAGATTTAACAGGACTTTCTGGAGATTCTACTCATAATCGATTCCCCGCGTAACTATAGGAGTTCACTGCATGGTGTTGATCTCAATTATAGGGTGTGAGATCTTGCGCAGGATCAGAGATCCTTCACTGTGAAGATCATGAAATCTCAGAGATTTTTCCACAAAAAATTTTGCTGGAGCAGACCCTCAGGTTACATTTTTTTATATATTATCATCCACATATAACTTAATCGGGGGTTTCTTACGTTTTTATCCAACAATCTCATAAAAACAGTGACCACATCCACGCGCTAATATTATGGAAAATGTCCACCAACTATAACATTTACACAAGAAGATGGTGGTCATTCTCGCGGAAATCGGCGTAATCTTGTGGTTAGCAACGATTCTGCACCCATGAACCTTGAGATACACCATCCAGGAGACCCTGAGCATGTCAACACCTCCCGCCAATGGCAAAATGATATATAGCATTGACAATCAGTACGATTCATGCTCCCGATACTCACTCAAACGCTTAAGGATGCGCCAATTGTCCCGAGGGGTGATTACCACTACTTTATCCACCCGATAACAGATGGCGTTCCGGAACTTACGCCTGCGCTGCTTTCAGA
>JAYEGZ010000156.1:8669-10086 GCA_034659315.1 Methanobacteriota archaeon | reverse complement strand
TGTTCATTGTACACCCCGTCGTACACATAAATTGTATCTCTTGCACTTGCAGAATCCACCGCATCCTGTATCTTCGTGAAATCGACCCCATCGCCGCCGCCATCATCCACATACCACGTCGTCGCAGCCGCGCCCGACACTGCACCCACCACGAGCACCGCGGCGGCTGCGAGCGCCATGATCGTAAGCATACGCACGCGTACACATATTTTCGTTCGCAAAACAGCATTATATTCATCAGTTTGATTACATCCATTCATAAGGATCACATCCGAGATGCCATTTATCCAAAAAAACTCACACCTATAAAAAGTTAACTGGCGCCCCCACACGCCCACGCCACATCAACTACGCCCCATTAGCCACCACCCCGACCCACCGCTCGATCATCCGAAGCCCTTCCGGCGTCAGCACAGACTCAGGATGGAACTGCACGCCCTCAATCAAACGCCGTTTGTGCCGAATTCCCATGACAACGCCGTCGGGACTGTGTGCGACAACTGCAAGCTCGGGCGATACCTGATCCACAGCAAGCGAATGGTACCTGCCGCCAGTAAACGGATTCGGGATGCCATCGTATATCCCGACACTGTCATGGTAAATCTCGGATGCCTTCCCGTGAACCGGACCAACAGACGCGTGCCTGACCGTACCCCCAAACGCGACATTGATCGCCTGACATCCCAGGCAGACGCCGAGCAGCGGAACCTCGCACGCATGGATGATCGCGATACACGAGCCGATATCTCGGGGATTGTTTGGATTTCCCGGACCAGGCGAGATCACAATCCCGTCCGGGTCGATTTCCCGGACCTCGTCAAGTGTTATCGTGTTCGGGACGACCACAGTATCCGGCTCGAAGATCGAGACGTACTCGACAAGATTCCAGACAAATGAGTCCTTGTTATTCACGAATAGTATCTTCGTCATGTCCTGATCACCTTCATCATCGCAGCCATCTTGCGCTCGGTCTCCAGATATTCGTACGTGGGGTCAGAGTCGGCAACGATTCCTCCCCCTGCCTGAACAAACATCCGATCCCCGGCAAGCACAATCGTCCTGATCGCGATCGCAAAGTCCGCGTCCCCGTTCCATGTGTAATAGCCAACGCCGCCGCCGTAAATTCCACGGGCGTCCTTCTCAAGCGCATCGATGATCTCCATCGCACGGATCTTCGGAGCACCGGATAGTGTGCCCGCGGGAAAGATTGCCCGCGTCGCATCAAAAGCATCGGAATCGTCACGCAGCGTTCCGGTTACTGTGCTCTCGATGTGCTGGAGATGTGAGTACTTCCGAACGGTCATGAAATCCTCAACTTTGACCGATCCCGGTTTTGATACCATCCGCACATCGTTTCTGCCAAGATCAACGAGCATCACATGCTCTGCCTGCTCCTTTTCATCGGCTAGCAGCTTTT
>JAYEGZ010000156.1:1500-8569 GCA_034659315.1 Methanobacteriota archaeon | reverse complement strand
GCATCCGGCGTTGCTGCGCTCTTGCGTCGATTTATATCCAGCCAGCAGTCATACACGATGTCGTATCCATAATATCCGATCGCACCACCGAGAAACACCTGCCTGTCAAATGTTTTGCTGCGCAGAACCTCAGTGGCAGGAATGATCGCCTTCAATGCATCCAGAACGTTGTATTCCGGGCGTATCTCGCCGTAATCATTGTCATCGCCATCATTGCTGCCATCGCCTCCACCATCACCACCATCGCAGACCTCTGCAAGGCTGGATGCAATGTGGTGGGTGAGTGGCAGCTCCGACTGGCATTCAAACGAGATCCTGCGACCTCTCACCGTGACAACCGCGTCCGGGTCTGATCCCACAAACGAAAAGCGTGCGTGATGCTTTTCTTTCTCGACAGACTCAAGCAGATAAGAATATTTTGGGTTATCCGCCTTAAGCGACGCATACAGGTCAAGCGGCGTGCATTTCGCGCCTGTCTTTGTGGTCAGTTGCACGATCGCGGGCAGTTTCAGGGAACTGAGCGCGTCTCTGTATTCAGGTTCGGAGGGAAGTAGTTCGATCATGGCTGTTACCGTATATTCGCTGTATGTCTACCGTAGGTCTACTGTATAACTTTGTACAATAATGATCATGTTCGTACATTATACTTAAAGTTTGCTCCACACTCCCGCACCGCCGCCTGCACCCGCCGCAAGACATTAGTAGAGCCACAGCGATCAAATCGATCATGGTAGCCGATTACACAAAGGTTAGTGTAGCCGAGATCATGACAACGGATGTTGTGACCGTCACTGAGGATGCCACCATCGATAACATCCTGAAGTTGTTCGGAAAGCACCATTATCACAGTTACCCAGTCATCACAGATGCCGGCGAACTTGTGGGAATCATCAGCGAGGATCTCGTTCTGGCAGTCCTGCTCTTTCACCGGATTCCTGCCTCCGGGCATACACACCTGTCAGTTGTGCGATCGCTTGGCGACGACGCAAGGGGAATTATGATGCCATACCCGGTAACCGTCTCTCCGGATACGGGTCTATCCGAAACCGCAGATCTGATGTTAAAACACCATGTCCACCGCGTTTTTGTGGTTGAGGATGGAAAACTGGTCGGAATTCTATCAAAAAGAGATATAGTAAACGAAATCTGCAAAAAAAGAGACTAACAATAATGCACATACTTCTTCAGCTTCTCCTGATCCTGTTTTTGGCAAAGATATTCGGAGAAGTTGTTGAGCGGGCGGGGTTTCCAGGTGTTCTTGGCGAGATTGCGGCAGGCATGTTCATGGGGATCATCTTAATTAGCCCCCCTGGCGATGCGTTACGTTTCATGAGCGAACTGGGTGCCATCTTTCTACTGTTCACCGCTGGATACAAGGAGATTAATCTGCAGGAACTGAAAAGCGCATCTAAAGTGGCGTTTGTCCCGACCATATCCCAGGTACTGGTTGCATTCGGTTTTGGGTTTCTGATCGGCTCGATATTCGAGTTTCATTTCATGACGTGCCTCTTCATGGGGGTCGCATTCAGCATAACCAGCATCGGCGTATCTGTGAGGACTTTGATCGATCTTGGTTATCTTGAGACGAAGGTCGGTTCGACGATGCTT
The DNA here is from genome assembly GCA_034659315.1 of Methanobacteriota archaeon. Lineage (GTDB taxonomy): Archaea > Halobacteriota > Methanosarcinia > Methanosarcinales > Methanogasteraceae > Methanogaster_D. The sequence goes on along the minus strand of JAYEGZ010000156.1, from coordinate 6,961 downwards.
GCATCCGCCATTCTCGATGACCTGATCGGGATATTCATGCTCTCAGTGGTAGTCTCGATAGCTGCGGATCAGCAGATGCCATCAGTCATGCAACTGCTGGCAATCGGGGCGAGGATGCTCTGTTTCATAGCTGTTATGATCCTCCTTGGGTGGAAGGTCTTCCCTGCGCTTTTTCTGTACGTTCACCGGATGCACGTCCGGGAATCGATCTTTGCGTTCGTTATTATAATCGCCCTCTTCTCCGCATACCTTGCCGAGGCATTCGGTCTGCACGCAGTGGTCGGGGCGTTCATGGGTGGGGCAGCCATCTCGGGTGTGCCACTCGCAAAGATCGAGGATGTGCAGAGCAAGGTTTCCGGCATCTCCTACGGGATATTCGTGCCCATCTTCTTTGCGCTAATCGGACTATCTATCGATTTCAGTGTGATTGCCGGCGCCGGGCTATTTACGTTCATAGTGGTCGTAATGGCACTCTCAGGAAAGCTGATCGGAGGATTCATCGGAGCAAGAGCGGTTGGTTTTGATTCTCGTGACAGCATGATCTTTGGTGTTGGGGTGATGCCAAGAGCGGGCATCGAACTCGTGGTCATATCGATTGGGAGAAGCATGGGCATAATCGATGATCGAGTCTTCTCTGCGATCGTTCTGATGGTCGCGGTCTCGGTTCTTGCAACTCCAGTGCTCCTGAAGCTTGCAACCCAGGGGTTTCGGGGAAAACCTGCTTGACGTGACCTGCTGCCTCTCTAGGGTATTCGTGTCCATTGCGGCTGCAAGGCCAGTCATTCCTATCATCGCGATCATCATTGTCATTGTTTCCATTTCGTTTGCACATAGTTGCTTGTTTTGTGTTCTTGTTTGGGTCATGTTCCCACAACCCCGTTCCTGCACACTCACGGAAATCCCGACGCCCCGAAAAGTAGTACACCAGAGTATTACACTAACCTAATATTTCGCATGCAGTGCTTTTGCCAAGCGCCACATGGGTTTGCGTCCTGTGATGCTTGTCGCACTTCGGCTGTCAGTGATGCGTCTTTGTCGCAACATCCTGCCTGTGCAGGACAATCCGGCAACGCATCGATCCAGGTTGGCTGTTACGTACCGGTAGAAACGCACCGCGAGTATATAAATGATTAAGAACCTGTGTTTGGGATTACTGGTTCGAACCACACGTCCTGACCACAGGTTCGGATGTAAGATAAGGGCGCAACGGCAAGGTGCGCCTCCCGGGTTCATACCATGCCCACATAGCGTATGAAACGGCATGAATACAGTAGCTGTTACCGTATCAGATTTGTGGCATTCATAGAATTTGTGAAATTCGTGTTAAAACCAGACTATATTGAACTTACCGATCACCTGGTCTGTGGAATTCATACGGATCGTATGCACACAGGTTAATCCACGATAAAATCATGAATACATACGGATATCATGGATTACGTAAATTCCCTTACGCAAAATCTATCAGTTCCACTGGAACATTTGAGTTACGCAGTACAGGCAAAATATATGCTGTTGCTTGCGTGTAGCATCACTCTCCGGTCGGTTAATGTGGGTGCATGGTTCATGCGGGGCAGGATATACATAATTATGATCATAGTGAGAAGATGGTGACACCCCAATCACAAACACATATATAAGGATGTAATCTCATAATAATTATTACCACCTATATTATCCTCCAACATCCGTTTCGTGTGGTTTGGAACCACCACTCGTTTGGGGGCTGCAGCCCTTCTATACCGGGGCTGCACTTCCTATCGATTTTTATTAGGCGGTTTTGAGTTATTGCGATGCTGACACCGCCACAAAAAAACAGTTCTATATGATCTATATGACTCAGCTATTTCGTTATGACGCCTAACTACAATATTACACCGATTTCCGCGAGAAAGACTACCAGCTTCTCGTGTCAATCCCGTGAAATCTCGTGGTTTTTTCCCACCCCAGTTAAACACATGCCAATCAGCTAAGCGCTTCTAACAGTGCCTGATTCAACTCGCATCGCACAGCTTCGCCCTGTTCGACGGTTCCTGCGGTTGTAACGACGCGCAGTTCCTGCGCTGATGTGCCTGATGAAATCAGGAGGCGAAGATTTCCCCTGTTGTCAGGGCGCAGCACCTTGGCTATCGTCTTTCCGCCGGCATGTCCCTTAACGCTGATAACTGTGGGAACTATTCGTTTCACCTTGTGATGCCGTGCCACGACTTCCACTGCCTTCTTTCCGGTTCTACCACCGATTATGGTGGTGTGCGCCCCGCCAAGCTTGCTTGATTTCATGAGGGTGTTGTTACATATACTTTTGTTTGATTTTGTTTGGTGCAAACCTTAAATACACCCCAATATGGGCAAAATTTTTAATCATCATCGATGTAATTACAACTCATGAATATCAGCCTGTTCACAGTTCCGGACATCCCGCTGATTCACGAGGGGGACGATATAGCTATGATCGTCTGCGAGCGGTTCGATCTGCAGGATCACGACATTGTCGTCGTTGTATCCACGATCGTTGCCAAGGCAGAGGGCAGGATCATTGAGTTGTCAGATGTTGCGCCGTCTGAACGCGCTCTTGCGATTGCAGACCAGAATGACAGTGATCCAAGACTTGTTCAGATGGTTCTTGACGAGAGCAAGGAAATCATTCTAAAATTCCCGTTTCTTCTTGTGGAGACGCAAAATGGGAACGTCTGCGTGAATGCCGGGATTGATGGATCGAATATCGATGGAGATCGTGTCGTGTTGCTGCCAGAAGACTCTGACCGGAGCGCGAAAGAGATCAGGGAGGCGATATTCGACCGGACTGCCAGAAAAGTCGGCGTGATCGTTACAGACACAAATGGACGGGCATTTCGTGACGGGCAGACCGGTGTGGCAATCGGAATCTCTGGAATTACGCCAACGCGGGACTGGCGTGGGCAGTGCGATCTGTTCGGCAAGGTGCTCGAGGTGGCAAACGAGGCTGTTGTTGATGAGATCGCGGGCGCTGCGAACCTGCTATTTGGTGAGGGATGCGATGGCACGCCGGTCGTGGTCGTCCGCGGGCTCGACTGCTATGCCGAACACGAGGGGCTGCAACCCATATACTTCCCACGATCCGAGGATGTGATCAGGGATGCGATTGCTCGCGCCCCGACGCAATAAACGGGATGGTGTGTTGAGGGGCACTACCCAGGTCCCCTGATGGCAGGAGGTCTAAATACTAACACACGGATATTTTTATACTGCTCACCCATAATCAGAACCAATGAAACCGAGACTCGGCGACATCCTACTCGTGCTTCGGATTATAGCCTCAATAATCGTGCTCTGGCTAATAAACTTCGACGAGCTGGAACAGACTGTGAGATCGTTGAGTCCTGGTTGCGTGGCACTCGCTGTTTCACTCGAGTTTTCGGCGTTTCTTATGTGGGCTTTGAAGTGGAAGTTTCTCGTCGCTAAACTCGAAAAGGTTACGTTTACGACTATTTTTATTGGTCTCATGGCTGGAAATTTCTTCAGCACCAATGAAATTCGTTCCAGAACCTTGGGCGGGTTCGGGCGGGCGAGGTTTCTTCAGCGGGTTACGCACAATCGCGCATTCGCAGAATGTTATGCAACCCTCGCCATAGACCAGACCTGCAACAATTTCATCTTCTCCTTGCTCGTCATCTTCTCGATGCTAAACGTATTCCTGTTCCTGAATATACCCTGGTGGCTATCGATCATCATGGAGGTTGTAGCTCTGATCATCTTCCTGCTGGCACTTGCCGCATTTGTTTCAAGACGGAAAATCAACGAAACCGTGGTTGTTCGATTTCTCCGTCCGAAGTTGCAGCGAATCTATGATTTTTCGATTTTCAAATTCATCCGGGACAGGTTTGACACACACATCAAATTCGAGGATACCATTGTATCAAGCCTTGCAAAATTTGCAAAGACGTACAAAGAGATATTGAAAGACCGGGGCGCCCTTACAAGAGATATTGGTCTCTCAGTGGTCATGTATGCGCTTATTTATGCTAAGGATGGGGTCTTGATCCGGGGTGCCGGATACGACATCTCTATTCCGCATCTCATTGTGGCTCTGTCCATCATATTCTGGGTTAACTCAGTTGTTCCGGTTCCCAAAGGACTTGGATTCAAAGAGCTTGTGATGACTGGTGTCTATACCATGGTTGGGGTGCCGATCAATGTTGCAGTCATCGTTGCCCTGATCCACCGGGCGATCTATCTATTCTTTGTGATCGTTGTCGCATATTTGGCGGTTGTTTTCCTGCGGATCTCTAACAAGGGCAGCAATCGTTACAGCGATTGATGTATCGATACATATCGATCAACAACATCGGCATGGTGGACAAGATCAAATATGCGACGTTATGGCGCTTGGCAGATCACTGCAACGATTTATCAGTCTCGTGGTAAATTATGCTACCACAATGCTTGCAGTACGTGGCATCGAGGTCATGATGCCTAAAACCACATTTTTGGCATGTTACAATCTGTTTTTTGGTATTCAAGAGCATAAACTCCTTTATCAACAGACCAAGCTGCCATGGCACGAGAGCAATGCTTACAAGTATCATGAGAACGGTTACGACGCGTCCGATGGGCGTCACAGGGACGATGTCCCCCAAACCGACCGTGGTGAGCGTTACTATCGAAAAATAGACCGCGGAACCAAGATCATTTATATTTGGATTCTCAACCATCTCAGCCGCGTAGATGAATGATGAGGACACAAAGATGATCGAGACGACTGTAAATATGATCTTTATGATCCTTATTTCGTGCATCTTCACATCCTCGGAGAGGAACACGCCGGTATCCACGAATCTCATGAACCTGAAGATCCGAAATACCCTGAATATGCGCACAAACCTGAGATCAAGGAATGTGATGAACGTGGGTATTATCGCAACGAGATCTATGATGCTGTAGATGCCAAGAGTGTGTTTTACCTTCTTTTCCGCAACCCAGAACCTCAATACATACTCCAGTATGAAAATAGAGACGGTGACCACCTCAATATCCCAGAAAATATGGGGATATGTGTCGTGAAAGTAACTCTCTGTGATAAAGACGAGTACCGTGAAAAGATTGAGTGATATTATGAATAGATCGATAAACTTTCCGGTGGGTGTCGTGGCGTCGTGCAAGTAGAATGCGACCGTTTCTTTGATCGTCCCATGCCGGGAGTGCATGAATAAATATCGACTTATGTGTTAATATATACTCGCCTGAAAAGCTATCCGAGAGATCGTTACATGAGGGGTAACGTCGGACACGTTTTGCAGGGAAAATCCCGGTAACCGGGAGAATACGAGCTCAAAGGAGGATATTGTGACGCCGGCTCTTTTACTTTCATGGCATATACACTATAACGTCCAGTCACTCTACGCATCATTTCATTTACGACAAAGTATATCGCCAAACTTTTCCCAAAAGTTTGATCAAAAACTGTCCCCCAACCCGGGAGGGC
>JAYEGZ010000156.1:0-1400 GCA_034659315.1 Methanobacteriota archaeon | reverse complement strand
GGCTGGGATTGCAGGATACATCCGCGAAGAAGTTGGCTTTGGTCAGGCGGTTTACGCAAACTCCCGAATTATGCGGTAGGTATAAGTCCGCAATCGGACATTAGATGATCGGTGAACCATCATGAGAAGACCCGTATTCGCAGGAAAGTTTTATCCGTCAAACTCCAGGGCTCTTAAAAAAGACATCAGATCGTATTTCACGGGAATTGAAATCTCCCCTGATCAAGCGATCACCGGAGCTGTCGTGCCGCACGCCGGATACATGTATTCGGGAAGGACAGCGGCGCATGCTTATGCCGCGCTCCCTAAAGCTGATACATTCGTGATCATCGGACCAAATCACACAGGATATGGTTCAGCAGTCTCGGTATCGTCGGATGCATGGAGCACGCCGCTTGGCGATGTTGAGGTCGATACCGACATAGTCGAGTCGCTCCCGCGCCGCATCATCGATGTCGATGAAAGCGCCCACGAACAAGAGCATTCGATCGAGGTCCAGATCCCGTTTTTGCAGACGATGTTTAGCGACTTCAAGATCGTTCCGATATGCATGGGCTTGCAGGATGAGGCAATGACACGCGAGGTGAGCCTTGAACTGATGGATACACTTCAGGAAACGGGTAAGAAGGTCGTTGTGATCGCATCTTCTGATTTTACGCATTATGAGCCTGCCGCAGCCGCATACGACACCGATCAGTACGTGATAGAGCCGCTACTTGAATTAAACGTCAGCGAGTTCTATTCACGCATCAGGCAGCAAAACGCATCCGTATGTGGGTATGGTCCAATCGCGGTTATGATGCGCCTTTGCAGGGGACTTGGCGCGAATTCTGGTAGACTGCTTGCGTATTCGAACAGTGGTGAGGTCCAGCCAATGACTGAGGTGGTTGGATATGCCGGAATCGTGGTCGGGGACTGGTAAATCATGGGCGCTGGCAATAATCCCTGCTAATACCCGAGAACAAACGCGGTCACGCCATAAAAAATCAGATCCCCGAAAACAACGGCGACGATGAACCCCGCCGTGATCGGTATCATAAACGGTAGTCCCGGAGTCACCCAGACCCGGGGTTCGATCAGTCCTTCTGATTCCAAGCGCTCCAATCGTTTTAGTACATGATCATCGATGACAACTCCGGTTCTTCTGAATTTCGCCGTTGCCACGCCGTTTTCACATACATAATCCTCAATCAGTTTGATATGCTTATTCTTAAGATCAGATACTTTGCATTTGTATCCAACGATCAGATACCACGGCTTTTCTAAAATTTCGCGCACAGAAAGCGTGCACAGATTATACAGGAGGATGCCAAGCGGCACAACAACCGCGAGTATAACAGCGTTCATAAGCGTGTTGAATGCAAATATGTTAAGCGGCGGTGCGCCAATGATTGGAAACG
>JAYEGZ010000155.1:3013-10107 GCA_034659315.1 Methanobacteriota archaeon | reverse complement strand
TATTTAACATTTTTGTCCTTGTATATTTTGGTTTCTGATTCCTCCACCCAAAATCACGGCAGAATGGGTCACAGTTTTTGATCAAACTTTTGTGAAAAGTTTGGTGAAAAGTTTGGTGAAAAGTTTGCGAGTGAGAAATGCACTTCTGGGTTTACAGCAAAGCCGTATAAGCTCCAAAAGCTAAGGAAGACCCAAAATGTAAGTGTATGTCATCAGCACACTTGCTTACAGTGGACTTCTTAAAGAGTGTTTCAGGGAGTTATCCAGATGGCAATCAAGAAGATTCTCGAAGCGATCTTTGACACAGTGGATCACAAGCGATTGGTGGAATATCTAAAGCAGAGAATCATGAACCCCTCCATGGTTCTATTCTCTATGTTGTATCCGGGATAGTTCTCCTGCAACGATGTCCCATCTAACATAATGGGTGCCCCCGTGTTGCCCCTACAAAACAGCGAAGAGCTAAAGTGGGGGACTCCGGTCCAGGTCACCCAACCTCATAAAAAGCACGCTCCAGCCCCGAGCGAGATGATCTGCCCATGAACCCGACTACCCTCAATCACCAATTCGATTACGGTCTTATCTGCAAGCCTTGGCTCGGTCGGGCTGCCAGGACATGCGATCAACACATCCGACTGCTCGATGAACGGGGTGTGAATGTGTCCTACGATCATTACATCGACGCCAAGTTCCTTTGCAAGGTACCACAGCCCGCTGGTATCACCTGTTAATAATTGCCCCTCGTGAACCATCCCGATCGTGATATCTTCCACTGTGAATACGACTCGCTCCGGCAGAAGCTTTTTAAGCTCAGCACAGTCGGAATTGCCATGGACTGCGACCATCTCGCCCAGACTCCGCAGATAGTCATAGCACGCCCTTGATGTGAAATCTCCGGCATGAATGATCATATCCGCACCTTTCAGCAGATTGATCAAGCGGTCTGGCAGCTTGTGGTCGTGCGTATCTGAGATTACGATGATGCGAGTCATGATTACATGTTGTGTTATGTTATTTGAGCATCATAAGATGGTGCAGGGCGGTTAGGTGCAACCGCGGGCACAACCCCAGGAGTAATCCATGGCGATACGGAAAGTAAAACTGGTCAAGATCGGCACACTGGCGTTTGAGGCATTCGAAAATCCAGATCCGAAGGTACGGCTTATGAAATACTTCTGTGGCATCGGCACAGGCTCAAATGTCGTGTATATCGAGACTGATGATCGAAATATCATCGTGGACACAGGATTTGACTACGAAGACAATGTTGAATGGAAGAACTCCGAAACAAATAGGGAGAATCTGATAAATTCGCTGAAACATTACCGAATCGCTCCGGAAGACATTGATTTGGTCTTTATCACACACTGGCACCGCGACCACTTCGGGAATCTCGATGTATTTCCGGACGCCGAGATCATGGCGCATCGTGCACACCAAAGACTCGATTACAGGTGCCGCGAGATCGGTGACCGCGAGGAGATTGTAGAGGGGGTCATGGTGCTTGCGACACCAGGACACACCGAGAACCACGCGTCACTTGTTTTGACGCTGGAAGATATCGTATATCATGAATCAAGCGGTTTTACCGGGCATTTTCCCGCGATCAAATGCCCGTGCATCGTTGTTGCGGGTGATGCCATCGTGTCGCATTCATACTACCTGCAAAACAAATTCTGGGATTATAATTCGGACTTCTTCTCAAAAGAGCGCTCGATCCGGAGCCAGCAGATGATCAGCGAACTCGCGGATTACATCATTCCAGGACACGGGGCTGTATTTTATAATACACGCCGAGGGTGAGATTCGAACTCACGAGGTGCGATGCACCACCGGTTTTCAAGACCGGCGCCGTAGTCCGCTGGGCCACCTCGGCATCAAGCATTAGAAAAATATCTGTGCGAGGGGTTATATAGTTACTCATTTCTTCCAGAAATCAGGAATCAGCAGCACGAGCACCGTGAAGATCTCAAGCCTGCCGATCCACATACACATGATTAGCACCAGCTTCCCGATTGGGTGGACATCCCCAAAATGCATAGCCGGGCCGATCATGTTAAAGCCGGGTCCGACATTTCCGAGCGTGGTTGCAGCCGCACTCGTTGCGCTGACAATATCCAGGCCCAGAGCGCTCATGATCAACGAAGCAACCGCAAATATTAAAATATATAAAATGAAAAATGATAATATGGATTCCAGAACATTCTGCGGCACCATCTTTCTCCCGAGCCGGACAGGCAAGATCGCTCTCGGGTGAAGCGACCTGAACAATTCACGATACCCATATTTGGTAAGTAGCAGTATCCGGACGACCTTGATTCCGCCGCTCGTTGATCCGGCGCACCCTCCGACAAACATGAGCATGAATAAGATGATTCTGGCGGTGCTGGACCATGCATCGAAATTTACAGTCGCAAATCCGGTGGTAGTGATAATTGAGACCACCTGGAACAATGCCAGCCGGATCGAGTGGATTCCACTGCTGCGCCACAGCATGATCGTGATCAACAGCGTGGCGCACGAGATGATGCAGAGATATAGCCTGAACTCAGGGTCGCGGAGCAGGCGTTTTTGCTCGCCGCGCAGAATCCAGAAGTGCAGCGCAAAGTTGGCGCCAGCAACGATCATGAAGAATGTGACAATGATCTCGATCGGCGGGCTTCCAAAGAATGCAATGCTCTCCGAGTGCGGCGAGAAGCCGCCTGTCGACATTGTGCTGAATGTGGTGCACAGCGCATCATACACACTCATTCCGCTGATCCGGAGCGCAACCGCCTCGGCTATGGAAAGCATCATATATACAGACCAGAGGATCTTTGCGGACTGCCCGAGTCTTGGTCTCAGTTTATCACCGATCGGATCAGGCACTTCGGCGCGGAACAGGTCGCGCCCTGCCACCGCAAGCTTGGGAAGGATCGCAATAAAGAGCACAACAATCCCCATGCCGCCGAGCCACTGGGTGAAGCTGCGCCAGAAGAGCAGACTCCTTGAGTGTGCCTCGATATCAGGCAGTATGGTCGAGCCGGTGGTTGTGAACCCTGCCATCGACTCAAAGAGTGCGTCCAGTGGGTGGATCCCGCTGAACACGTACGGTAATGACCCAAATATCGCTACCGTGAACCAACCAAACGCAACAATGGCAAAACTCTCTCTTATAGGGAGATCATTAATTTCATAAGTTTTAAGACCGAGAGCGATTCCAATCGTGAACGTTATGGCGGCTGATATCAGAAACGGATCGCAAGTATCACCATAGATGATGGCGACCGCGAGCGGGACCAGCATCGCCATCCCGACGAATCTCAGTACCGAGCCAATGATGCTGGTAATGGTATTATAATTCATATTTCAGCGGTAAACGCGAGTTCAGGTTTGCATGGTCGTGTTGATAATTCTCACAGTGAGCTGGCGGCTCCTTGGACCGTCCAGTTCTGCGAAAAAAACGCTCTGCCATGTGCCAAGATCCAGCCGCCCATTCTCGATCGGTATGCAAGCGTTATTTCCAAGCATAACCGCCTGCAAGTGTGCGCGTGCGTTGTTGTCGATCCGATCATGAGCGTACTTAGCCTGCGGGATGACATCATTTAACAATTTTAATATATCTTCCTTAAGACCGGTTTCGTTCTCGTTGATGATGACTGCGGTTGTGGTGTGCGGTGTGTATACAAGGCATACACCGGTCTTTATTCCAGCGTCTGCGATCTCCTGATTCAGGGAATGGGTGATATCAATGAGTTGTATGTGGCTGTTTGTCAGGACATCCATATTTCTGGGTTGCTTTTGGGTTGGCAGGATTGTAAAGCTTTTGGCAGCCCTCCCAAGTCCACGGGACAAGTACTTTAAATGCCCTGCACCAGACCTACCGATGTGGACGCGCCCCTGTGTTATGGTTTTAAGGTTGAGCCGATCACTGCGATGATTGATTATGCGCTTTTCCGGAAAACTGTGTTTGTAAACTCTCCGGTCAGGTTTGTCGGGTGTGTCCGTTGCCGGGGAGTGCTCCTGCCGGAATCACATCGAAGCCCCCGATGTGTGTGATGTGCGAGCAACCACAAGATTTACGCAAAAGAACAATCAACGATAGATGTATATGTTTAGCTGAGGCAAAAAAAAACCACGAGATTTTACGAGGTTGACACAAGAAGATGGTAACGATCATGAGACCAATCAACACAACGATCATCGATATCATAGACGAGACCCCATCTGTTAAGTCGTTTATCCTTGACAGGTCGTTTGACTTCACGCCCGGTCAATATGTCATGGTCTGGATCAGGGGCGTTGACGAGATTCCGATGTCCCTGTCAGGCAGTAACATGATCACTGTACAAGAGGTGGGCGATGCGACCTCCGCGCTCTTCGGGCTTGGCGTCGGCGATACCATCGGCGTCAGGGGACCTTATGGTAACGGCTTTGAGATCCATGATCCAGTACTAATCGTTGCAGGAGGCGTTGGTGCGGCACCGCTTGCGCCGCTTGCCGAGGCGGCATGCGAGAGGGGGTATGACGTGCTGACACTGCTTGGCGCACGCACGCTAAGCGAACTGCTGTTCCAGCAGAGATTTTCGGATGCAGGAGAGGTCATGATCACAACTGACGACGGCTCCGCGGGATTTCATGGCCGGGTCACAGGACTGCTGGATGGTGTTATCAACCGGCACATATACTCATGCGGTCCTGAGCCGATGATGTATGCACTCCTGCAAATGCTAAATGATCAGGAGCTTAAACGAGCATGGTTCAGTCTGCATCGGTACGTTAAGTGCGGAATCGGAGTCTGTGGCGCCTGCTGCATCGACCCTGATGGGTACAGGGTGTGCAGGGACGGTCCGGTCTTCTGTGGTGCGGAACTGGTTGATTCCGAGTTTGGCAGGTACAAGCGGGGTGCGGATGGGGTCAGAAGTTAGAAAGCTCTCTGAAATCTTATTAGGGCAGGTGCAAGCGGAGTATTATCAGATTAACTGGTAAGACACCTAACATCTCTTGCTCGATTTTACTCAAAGTCCGCCAGCCGTCTGGCATTGGTGAACGAGACGATGTCTTTGAGACAAAGCGGTAGTCTCGAGAGTGGGTGGTTATCTTGCAGTGATAAAGGTTTGGGGGACGAGCGTTTTCTGCGCAGCACTTTTTAAAGCTTGTATTTAGCCAATTTGACCCACCCATAACAGTATTCGTTTAAACATCTGTTGCAATCTTCCCGGATCCTCGATCCGACCGAACGCTTCCATAAATGCCTGTTCGAAGTTCTCGCGGGATTTTGTATGATCATCTCCTGTTTGATTAAGTAGATTTTTGATCATATTCCAGAACCCGGGGTTTGGAAAACCACGAGGATATGGGGGGAACAGAGACAAAAAGCAACTCTCTGCACCATCCACACCCTCTGTAGTTACTCTTCTTTGCCATAACCTATCCATACGGAATGGATTGAAACCCCACGAGTCAGGAGAGACTGCCCCTCTCCATTTCAGCATGAACCAGAATTTAACCAATTCGACTCCCCCATAGCAGCAGTCTTGTTGCCGCGTTGATCCGCGTCACGATTACGATCAGGACAGAGGCTGATGCGTTCGGACTGACTCAAAATCGCCAGCCCGCAGGATGTACACCGGTCTCCTCATTTACCTTTTGATCTCACACTCCCTGCCCCCTACGATGCTTGCGCTGCCGCTTCCCACCCATTCGACATTAGTGTCGAGATCGTTGTCCGGGCATTCATTCGCGGCAGCAAGTGCTGGTGTCAGCAGCAGAAGCAGAGCAAATAGGACGATGAAAGTTTGGGCATCATCTTAGTCTACTGGCACAAACAAAGAGTGTAATCATCAAACACACGCAACCAATGATGGCAATTCCGCTAACCATTAATGGGACTGGTTTCTTCTCCACAGAAAATTCCAGGGGTACCCTGACAGATTCTCCGATGCCAAGACCTGTTGACGCACCCGGAAAACTTGTGATAAGAATGCTTCCGGAATGATCCCCGGCCTCAAAGTCGGATGGAATGGCCATGGTAACATTGATCAATCTGCTCTCCTCTGGATTCAATGTGAATTCGGAAGCAGATAGTTTAGTTATATTCCCGAATGCCTCTGTTGCAACAACGATTTGCTCAACCTCATCGCCGGTGTTGATAACGTAGAGACTCTTTGCTGATCCGTCGCCAGTCATCAAAATCCCGTAATCGATTCGGTCAGGGAACGCTCCTAACCCTAATGCAGATGCAAACTGTACGTGCATCACAATCGTGAGAAAAGCGATTGTCACCAGCATAAATGCTTTTTTAGTCATTATCGATCATTTCCTATCCATAAAACTAAGGGGGGGGGTTAAACCCCCCACTACAACAATACCAGGGGATTCACCCCACATGTATGAAGTTCTCTTCTTCCACAATCTGCTGCCCGTCGTGAGAGAGCACGAAGTCGAGGAACGCCTGCTCATCAGCATCTGGCTCGCCATTCGTGATCATCAGGAGCGTTCTTGAGATCGCGTAATCTCCGCTCTGGATGTTCTCGATTGTAGGAAGGGTGCCATTTAGACACACAGCACTGACATTGGAATCAATATATCCAAGAGACAGATATCCGATGGCGTTCTCATCTCCGGCAACCACTGTCCGCACCGCGTCGTTTGAGTCCAGAATGGCTGCGCCATCGAGTATCTCTCCGCTGATCGGCTTTAGGACTGCCTGCTCGAAGCAATCTCTTGTCCCTGATCCATCCTCCCTGGAAACCACGGTGATCGTGGAATTATTGCCTCCAAGATCCGCCCAGTTCGTGATATTGCCTGTGTAGATGCCTTGCAATTCTTCCATTGTAAGATTGCTGACCGGACTCGCCGGATTGACGATTACGGCAACACCATCGCGTGCAATTGCATGAGTCACAAGATCCGGGTATGCTGCAATTTCAGAGTCTTTCAGGTCACGGGATGCTGTTCCGATATCAACTGTGCCGTTAGCAACTGCTTTTACACCGTACGAGGATCCGCCGCCCGATACATATATCTGGCTGCCAGGATTATTCTCCGTGTAGGCGCTTGCACACGCATCTGCGATCGGAAGAACCGTTGTCGATCCTGCGATCGTTAGTTCT
>JAYEGZ010000155.1:0-2913 GCA_034659315.1 Methanobacteriota archaeon | reverse complement strand
TTTTACACCGTACGAGGATCCGCCGCCCGATACATATATCTGGCTGCCAGGATTATTCTCCGTGTAGGCGCTTGCACACGCATCTGCGATCGGAAGAACCGTTGTCGATCCTGCGATCGTTAGTTCTGTGGGTGCAACAGGCACGGATATGAAGTTCTCTTCTTCCACAATCTGCTGCCCGTCGTGAGAGAGCACGAAGTCGAGGAACGCCTGCTCATCAGCATCTGGCTCGCCATTCGTGATCATCAGGAGCGTTCTTGAGATCGCGTAATCTCCGCTCTGGATGTTCTCGATTGTAGGAAGGGTGCCATTTAGACACACAGCACTGACATTGGAATCAATATATCCAAGAGACAGATATCCGATGGCGTTCTCATCTCCGGCAACCACTGTCCGCACCGCGTCGTTTGAGTCCAGAATGGCTGCGCCATCGAGTATCTCTCCGCTGATCGGCTTTAGGACTGCCTGCTCGAAGCAATCTCTTGTCCCTGATCCATCCTCCCTGGAAACCACGGTGATCGTGGAATTATTGCCTCCAAGATCCGCCCAGTTCGTGATATTGCCTGTGTAGATGCCTTGCAATTCTTCCATTGTAAGATTGCTGACCGGACTCGCCGGATTGACGATTACGGCAACACCATCGCGTGCAATTGCATGAGTCACAAGATCCGGGTATGCTGCAATTTCAGAGTCTTTCAGGTCACGGGATGCTGTTCCGATATCAACTGTGCCGTTAGCAACTGCTTTTACACCGTACGAGGATCCGCCGCCCGATACATATATCTGGCTGCCAGGATTATTCTCCGTGTAGGCGCTTGCACACGCATCTGCGATCGGAAGAACCGTTGTCGATCCTGCGATCGTTAGTTCTATAGCATCTGCGGGCACCCCTTCGCGGAGCACGCACTCGTCCACGACCTCACCCGAGTCGCTTATCGCCTTTAGGGAGACTTCTCCTCCATCGACGCTGATCATGCAGTAGTGCTTGGATGGGTAGAATGATTCGACGTCACCGGACCACGGTGTGTCCTGCTGCGCATAGAATGGCGCACCAGCCCCGCCAGTAACGATCTGCCAGACCGGGTTTGTGAAATTCGGATTCGTTAATCCGTCGAGGTACACAGGCGTCTCGGAATCGACGCTCATCCTGTTGTAGTTATGCTCGTCGCCAAATAATACTGCTACGACCTTGCCATTCTGACTGATCGCCTCCCAGAGCGCATCCCTGCGCTCAATAACATGTGTCCTGTCGAGCGGGTTTCCATAGTAATCCTCGTTTTCAGAGGATTCCCCTCCATTATACCACTGTGCATCATGCAGATGCCCTCCGTTCGGGAATGCTGGTTCGTGTGCGAACATGAAGATGTGTTCGATCGTTGAGTCATTTCTCGCATCATCAAGTACGTCCCCAATCCACGCAAGCTGGTTGTCCATCACATATCCCTCGAGGTTGCCTCCGAAGTCCTCAGGGTGGCTGCACCACCAGTAGTTCGTGTTAAACGCGATGACTCTCGTATTCCCATAGTCAAAGTAGTAGACGTTCTCCGCGTAGCTCGGAGCGGTTGTGTTTTCAGGATCCGGGAAACCACCCACCGGATTCACAAACTCCTCGGCAAATATCACCTCAGCGCTCTTATTAACGCCATCGTCCTGCTTATCAAACTCGATGTCGTAACTGCTTCCGTCATCGTAGACATCCACCAGAGCCTCGTGGTTGCCCATAACCTCGTAGATCGGGATATAGCATCCAACCTGCTCTGTGGCATCCTTCCATGCCCCAAGCTGCATTCGATAGTCGTCCATGCTTGTTGTGTAGCCATTGACGAGATCTCCGCTGAAGACGACAAAGTCTGCGCCGTTCTGGTACGCATCGATCGTGAACCGGGTGAGCTTGTGATAGTTAACACCGGCAAAGCTCCTCTCGCCGCCACCAACGCCAGCTCTTGAGTCTGACATGATCGCAAACTCAAACTTTGGGCTTGCAGGTTCAGTTGTGAAGCGGTATGTTTTGATGTCATCCACACCATCGACACGCACATCGTACTCATATTCCGTACCCGGAGAGAGTCCGGTGATTGCTATTTCGTGGCTGGTACCAGACACCTCATCGGTGTATGACCCGCTGTTAATCTCAACTGTTGCGGTTGTGGGCACATCTGTCTTCCAGGAGACAACTGCGCTGTCCGCGGTCACGAGATCCACAAAAGGACCTTCGATCACGCACGGCACAATAGTATAATTCCCATCAACCCTGAACCTGCCATCATAAAATACTGATGACGCCTCTTCCGGGTTGTAGAGTTCGATTCTGTAGCAGATTACGCCCCCATCCTCGCCAAAGTTGCAGATGTCGTAACGCGCACCCTCGAACTTTCCAATGTTGATTGCGACGCTGTGGGATGTGTTTTCAGTCGCACCCGCCAGGTCTTCTGTGGTCGATCTTCGATACTGCGGCACTTTTATCTCCTGCTCTGGCACGTAAAGCCCGTAGTATACCTTCGCTCCCGGTGTTGCAAGCAGTGTATCGAACTGTAATGTCGCTTCCTTCGCACCGGCGTCAATTGTCACATCGACTTCATTCACCAGAAGATAATCCGGTGTAGCGTCCTTCTGCGGCAGTGCCGGGTATATATGATCATACCCCAGATTGCCGGCTTGAGCGAATACTGGCGTGATGAGTAGTACCATCGCCAGAACTGCGATCAAGCCATTTTTCATACGTGTTCTGTTCATAGTTGTTATTCCTCACGGTTTATGCTGGTGATCGAATCGCCTGATCAGGAGTTTGCAGCAGAGAAGGGCATCTCGACCACCCGATACGTGCTGTGAGGATATGCTATATAACATTTGCACAAATGATATATTTAGGAGCGATTTACCTATGGTTGACACCAGAATCTATATAGATTATGT
>JAYEGZ010000154.1:0-2489 GCA_034659315.1 Methanobacteriota archaeon | reverse complement strand
AAAAAGAGTTGCGATTACTAAAATCCTGACGCCATTCATTGGTATCAGACTGCCGGTTTATATTTTATAAACCTTGCGAATAAACGAGGCACTCAAGCCAGCACTGGAGTTGACCGATGCTTTTTCAGGATTACATGGTAATTATCCGGGCGGATCAAAATCGGGGGTCAGTAGATCGGCTCAAGTTCCTCGATACAAGCAAACGCGTCATCAAGCTGTTTTTTCGACTCCTCGCGCTTGACTTTCTCGGTGCGGATCACATCTGCTGTGCTGGCGTACAGGCTGTCGAGTTCAGGTATCGAGTTCAGGGTAAACAGCGACAAAACCTTTGCAGGACCTTTCTTGACGAGAACGCCCTTGAAGACCTGCCCGACCTCCACAGAGAGTTCCTCGATGGTTTTATTGATCAGGTCAAGATCGAGATACTTCTTGCTGCCCTTAATGATCAGCATCGCACGCGCACCCTCGGTGTACACGTTCGCTGGGAATAGGAGCCCACTCGGCTTGAAACTTCCGAGAATGGTGGATTTGACCGTGTTGCCGTTGTCCGACTCATAGAACCCCATGGTCCCGATTCCGACACCCCCGTTCATCACGGTCTTCAGGTCTCCAAGATCGGTGACCATCAGCATCTCGCTGTTGAGTGCCTCGATCAGGAAGAGTAGCCGCCGTGCAGTTGTTTCATTGATCTTGTCATAAGCGGATTTGATGTCGCCAGCATATCTCTTCAGATACTGGTTATCTACAAGCAGTATCCCGCTGGGTTTCTCTTCGATAAGTTCTTTTATGCAGAAAGCCGTGTTTTGTAGGGATATGGAGCCTTCTTCCCTGAACGGAAGCACTGCGATGCAAACGATCTGGGCGTTATATGCTGCTTTCAGTTCCTCCACAAGACGCGGCGCAAACGATGAGCCGCTTCCGCCTGCGGTGGATGTGATGATAAATATCAGATCAAACGATCCACGTTTATCGATTTCACCCATGATAAGCTCTTTGTTATCCTCAAAAACTTTCTTTCCGAGGGTACGGTTTGCACCGACACCGTGCAGGTGCGGAACATGGAACCGATCCTTTGCGAGTGTGCATTTCAGCCCTTTTAGATCATTGATCGCGGTATTGATCGCGATCGTCTTGACCGAGGCGGGAAACTTTTGGTTCGAGTAATATTTTGCGAACATGCCGTTGCCCAAAAACGCCTCGCTGTTGATCGAATCAAGTATCCGGTTGCCACATTGTCCTAATCCAAGAATGAGTATATTAAGCATATCATTTACCCCTCATCTTCTATTTAATAGGAATACTCCCTATGTCTCCTTATAATACCCACCAATAATAAGCCTATCGGAATGGCTGCCAGAATATGTGGGTAATATGTAGCCAGACTCGACCGCTCTGCCCAGAACTCGGCACTCGCGCTCGCCTCCTCATCAGCCCACATCGTGTCCATATCGATTACGTGCTTTCCAGGCTCGTAGGCAATCAGCATGACCTTATACTCCTCGTAATCACCAGGTTTGATCGATTCGTACACCGGATCTATCTCGCCATCCGCGACACGTACGTCATCAGGTAGATGGCTCTTGATGGTGACCCTGCCGCTGGTGGCGTTTCCGGTGTTGATGACGCCAATAGTCGCAAGGAACCTGTCACCGCAGATTATAACGTCGTCGTCAGACTCGATCGTGATCCCGATCTCAAGTGTTGGCACCTGAACCTCCTTTGCCGTGACTTCAAACGTGTTGCTCAATGACTCGGACGAATACGCTGCGCCCGACTCGCTCTTGTAGTTTAGCAGGGTCGAGCCCAGTTCATAAGTTCCAGGTGGCATATCAACAATCTTAAGATCATAACTAACTCTTTCAGTCGCGCCTGCCGCAATATCATCGAGGGTGGACGGACATTTTTCCTGATGCGCGCCTCTTACTGGTGGTTCGTCCAGTTCGATCCCTGTTGCAGTCCCGTTTCCAATGTTCTTAATCTTGAATGTGACCTCGACCGGCGTCCCATGTTCCACATAGTTTCTGTCGAGTGTCCGTGTGATCTCAAGCTCTGGCACAGCCACGGTTTTAGTAGCAGGTTCCGACTCAGTTTTAGCATTTTCAGCCTCATAATAACGGGTCACGCTCCAACCCTTCGGTCCGGTAACCCGGAGAAGCACAGTCTCGTCATGCACCGAGATTACCTCCAGATATATACGTACGCCATTATACGTTTCATAGTTGGTTGGCATATCGCCCATGAATACCTTAACAGTCCGTGCAAACACTCGCGGACTTGATATACTGAACTCGGCAGAGTCAACAATATCTTCCGTTGTGTCAACAACCTCTATTTTTACACTGTGCGCAATCTCGACGCCGTCACCAACGTCCAGATTTCGCTCAAATATCTGCTCGCCATAATCGTCTGACGCAGCGGCAGTTAGGATCAGCGAAGATAGTAGCAGGGTAGTCGCAACCACCCCAAGACGGCTTAACCTCAGCGCAGTT
>JAYEGZ010000153.1:0-10137 GCA_034659315.1 Methanobacteriota archaeon | reverse complement strand
ATGCGACAAAGCCACCCGGTGGGAAAGGGGGTTTGCAGCAGTGATCCGCAAGCAGTTAGTATCCGAAGACCCGGGGGGTATGCCGCATGTCAATGTCCTGCTGATTGAGGATAATCCGGGTGACGCCCGATTGATCACGGAGATGCTGGCAGATTCTAAGAGCGCGGTCTTTAACCTTGAGCTTGCTAACCGACTCTCGACCGGACTTGCCCACCTTGCAGGCGGCAATGGCGACTTTGACGTGATCCTGCTTGATCTCTCGCTGCCTGACAGCAGTGGGATTGACACGTTTGTCCGCATATCTGCGCAGGCGCAAAATGTGCCAATTGTGGTTCTGACTAGTCTTTACGACAGAGGGCTTGCTATTCTGGCTGTACAGAAGGGCGCGCAGGATTATCTGGTCAAGGGGCAGGTTAGCAGTGAGATCGTAGTGCGAGCCATACGCTACGCAATCGAGCGTAATAAGGCTGAAGTGCATATCAAGCACTTAAACAGCGTCCTTGAGGCGATCAGAAATGTCAACCAGTTGATTGTGACCGCGACAGAGCGAGACAGCCTTCTCTGGAAATCATGCGATGCCCTTGTGGATGCACGGGGTTATGATGCGGTATGGCTCGGTTTATTGGAAGACAGCGAACGATTTGTCACGGTCGCTGGTTCAGGTTTTCCAGACGATGTCTCGCGCTTCAGGAGACATGTGCTTGATGGCGATTACCCTCCTTGCATCAGGGACGCGCTCGCCACGAAAGTGACGGTCCATGTCAGGGACCGGTTAAGAGATTGCGGAAAATGTTTCTTTGATTATGCAGGTCTCGGAAAGGAGGCTGTGATTGCCCGTGTGGAACATGCAGACAGGTTCTACGGACTGCTTGCCGTATTACTTGCACCCGGTATTGCAGTTGATGAGGAGGAGAAGTGGCTCCTTGTGGGGGTGGCTTCTGATATGGGGATCGCGCTGCATAACCTTGAGATGAAGGATGCACGAGGGGGTGCGGAGGGCGCACTTAAGGAGAGTGATGCGCGATTACGGCTGGTTGTGGAGAATATGCCGGTCATGCTGGATGCATTCGATGATAAAGGGAATATTGTAACATGGAATTCCGAATGCGAGAAAGTGACCGGTTTTAACTCGAGGGAGATTATTAATAACCCCGGAGCTGACAATATCCTTTACCCCAACCAGGATTGCGAGAACTATACCCACTCGATGATTGGGGTGCATGGGGGTAACTTCCGGAATCAGGAATGGGATATTACCTGCAAAGACGGCAGTGTCAGGACTATATTATGGTCGAATATATCTGAGAAATATCCCATACCCGGCTGGCATTCGTGGGCGATCGGGTTTGACATCACAGAGCGCAGGGAGGCAGAAGAACAGCTCAAACGATCGCTTCATGAAAAAGAAGTGCTCCTGCGGGAGATTCATCATCGCGTAAAGAACAATCTTCAGGTCGTGTCGAGTCTGCTCAATATGCAGGCGCGGGTCGCCAGCGATCCGGACACGATCAATGCGCTTTTAGAGTCTTATGACCGGATAAATGCGATGGCACTCATCCACACCCAGTTGTACGAGAGTGCGAACCTATCAGAAATCAATATGAACAATTTCGTGGGTCGGCTGATGGGGCAGTTGTTCCAGAGCCGTCAGATCGATGGTGCAAGAATCATGTATACTGCCCACATCACCGACCATCCGCTTCCGATATCAATCGCGCTTCCCATGGGACTGATCATCAATGAACTGCTGACAAACGCCCTGAAACACGCGTTTGGCAATGAATGTGCTGGAACGGTTGAGGTCACGCTCACCCTATCTGATGGTGCTGCTGATGCCAGCACGGTTCGTCTGACAGTCCGCGACAACGGCGTCGGAGTGCCCGAAGGATTCAATATCAATGAGAGCAAAACAGTAGGACTGAGGTTGGTGAAGATTCTAGTTGAGGATCAGTTACAGGGAACCTTGGATATTATTCGTAACCGGGGCACGACATTCGACATGGAATTTGGGATTGGGAAATAATAGCAAGGGGGTTTACATGGAACACGCTAACATATTAATCGTTGAAGATGAAGCCATCGTAGCAGAAGACCTGAGGATGACGGTTGCGGATCTCGGTTATACTGTGGTGGGACGTGGGAGCAGCGCAGACGAGGCTGTGGCAAAGGCGTTGGAGGTCAAACCGGATCTAATACTTATGGACATAGTCCTGAAAGGTGATAAAACCGGTATAGATGCTTCTTGTGAAATAAAAGAGAGAATGGATGTCCCGATCATATTTTTAACCGCTTACTCGGACATTGAACTGATAGATAAAGCCCTGGCTGCCAAGCCACATGCATATATCGTCAAACCGTTCCAGGCAAAGCAGCTCCTTGCATCCATCGAGATGGCTCTGTACAAGAGCCGGATGGAGCGGCGGCTCAGGGCGGCTAAAGAATGGATTGCAACAACACTCGATAGCATCGGCGATGCGGTGATCGCAACCGACACAGAAGGTGTTATACAATTCATGAACCCGGTCGCAGAGACCCTGACCGGATGGGATGAGGGCGATGCAGTAGGGAAACACTTTGAGGACGTTTTTAAGGCTGTGCATGAGGTGACTGGCAGATCGATAGAGAGTCCGGTGGCAAAAGTGCTCAAGGAAGGTACTGCTGCCAAGCTTGCAGACTCTACGATCCTGATAGCCAAGGACGGACTGGAACTGCCCATCGATGACAGCAGTGCGCCGATCCGAGACCACAATGGAAACATCACCGGTGTAGTTCTGGTTTTCCACGACATTGGAGAGCGGAGGCGGGCAGAATCAGCTTTGCGGGCAAGCGAGCAGTTTAACTCAAGCATGTTGACCAATTCTCCAAACCCTGTGCTGGTCACCAACCCTGATTCATCAGTACGGTATGCAAATCCTGCACTCGAAGAGCTGACCGGCTTTTCTGCTGCCGAACTAATCGGCGTCAAGGCGCCATATCCGTGGTGGACCCGAGAGATGCGGGCGAATATGGCGCAGGGGATAGAGCTAAAGATGGGGCTGGAGATGCAGAGCAACGAGACGCTTGACGGCGCCGTGGTTGTGGCTACGGGGGACAAAACATCGATGGCTGAGGAGTTTTTTTGCAAGAAGAATGGGGAGCGGTTCTGGGTAGAGATAACCTCAACGCCAGTTACGAGTAACGGGACGACCCAGTATCATCTCTCAAACTGGGTCGATATCACCGAGCGCAAAGCTGCTGAGGCAAAGATCAATAAACTCAATGAAGAACTGGAGCATCGGGTAGAGCAGAGGACTCTTGAATTGAAATGCACCCATGACCAGTTAGAGGTTACTCGCGGGCAGTTTTATCAGGCGCAGAAGATGGAATCGCTCGGGATACTCGCGGGCGGGATTGCACATGATTTCAATAACCTTCTGACCGTCATCCTTGGCAACCTCTCACTTGCAAAGATGATGCCAGATAACAGGGCTAAAACGATTGATATACTGGCAGAGTCGGAAAAAGCATCCTTGCAGGCGAAAAAGCTGACTCAGCAGTTGCTCACATTCTCCAAAGGTGGCGCGCCGGTCAAAACGCCGGTTCCGATCAAAAAGATAATAATTGACTCGGCGGACTTTGCCATGCGGGGATCTAATGTCCGGAGTGAGATCTCAATACCGGATGACCTCTGGCATGTAGAGGTCGATGAGGGGCAGATCAACCAGGTCATCAGCAACATGGTCATCAATGCCACCCAGGCGATGCCTGACGGCGGGACGGTCCGGGTGCAGTGCGAGAATGCCGTCATCGAATCTGGCACGGCTCTGCCACTCGATCCGGGGGAGTATGTGCGGATATCGATCAAGGACCACGGGACCGGAATATCCGAGGAACACGCGCACAAGATATTTGATCCATTCTTCACCACCAAGCCGAAAGGAAGTGGTCTCGGGCTTGCAACCGCATACACCATCGTCAATAGGCATAGCGGGCACATCGGCGTAGAATCCCAGGTCAATGGCGGAACCACATTCAACATTCATCTGCCCGCCTGCAAGGGCGGCGCTTCAGGAGATAAGATTATGAAAGAAAAACACGAAAAACAGATTTCGGTCGATGATTCCAGCAAGACGCGGAGAATTCTGGTGATGGACGACGAGACTGATATCAGAAACCTTGTCGGTGAGGTTCTCACCCATTTCGGGCATAATGTGGAGTTTGCAAGCGATGGTGCCGCGGCAATCGAGCTATATCGGAGTGCTATGGACTCGGGAACGCCGTTTGATGTAGTCATCATGGACTTGACCATACCTGGAGGAGTAGGGGGCAAGGAAGCAATCAAAGAGCTCCTGGAGATAGATCCGGATGTCCGGGCGATTGTTTCAAGCGGTTACTCAAATGATCCGATAATGGCGGACTTTGAGAGCTATGGATTCAAGGGTGTCGTAGCCAAGCCTTATGAGATCAGGGAACTGGTGGAGACGCTGAACCATGTGATTGCGGGGGACTGACGGCAGGGAGACGTTACCTGGGAACTCAGCGATTTGCGAGATGCCTCTGGCATACGCGAATTGTCAAACCATGTTGGTTATTTACCAAAATATCGAGAAATTAGTCTATTTCTAACAGTTTTTACCATGAATTTATTCCGGTTTAGCGCTTACCGAAAAATAGGTAGTGTACCACTCCGAGATAGTTAATGTCAATATTGTCTTTCCAAAAAGTTTTCATGATAATTGTTTCCGATACAAAATATCCGTAGATGCACACAAAAGTAAACGCTATAATTTTAAAGTTAACAATCCACGTCTATCATAATTTATCTGTAGTTGATTATATTTTTTAGCTTTTTGCGAGTGTTTTTAAGATGACCACAATTGTATCGCATACTATGATAAACTATCGTATATTGGCACACTACCGAAAAATAAAATAGCAAAGTTATCTGATGGCACTCCATATCCCTGGCATTCGTGCCATTCATGATAAATCAGCACCAAATGATCCTAAATGGTAGCGGATAGCATGAATTACCCGAACTTAGTTGCCACAAAATCAGAGTTTTTTCACTGAACGTTCTGATTATGTCTGCACCTGAGAATCTGGCGATGCGGCGTGGGCTCTGCAATATCGTCACACCCGCACCCACCAAAAACCTCTTTGCCCCTATTAAACCCCGGTTCCCAAAACTCCCTACGCAAGGATCTTTAACGCCTCATCGACGCTGATATTGTCATGCACGATTGAGGAGATTGCGCGGGTCATTCGAACAGGATCGTCTGCCTGAAACACGTTCCTCCCAGCCGCCGCACCAGCAGCGCCCGCTTTTATCGCGTCGCGGATCACCTCTAAAAATTCCCGGTCAGTGTTTGTCTTTGGTCCTCCTGCGATCACCACGGGTACAGGGCAGCCATCGACGACTGTTCTGAACGATTCGGGATCACCAGTGTAGTTGGTCTTGATGATATCCGCCCCGAGTTCGGCGCCAGTCCGGGCTGCAAGTGCGACCACGGTTGAATCGTGCTGATTAGGTATACCGCGACCTCGCGGATACATCATCGCCACAAGCGGCATTCCCCAATAATCGCAGTCGTCCGCGACACTGCCCAGATATTCAAGCTGATCTGATTCGGTGTCAGAGCCAACATTGATGTGTACGCTAACAGCGTCCGCACCAAGCCTGATCGCCTCCTCGACTGTGCATACCCGCACCTTGTTGTTTGGGTCAGGTCCAAGCGACGTGGACGCGCTCATGTGAACGATTAATCCGATGTCGTGTCCATATCCACGGTGCCCGTGCGCAACCATCCCTTTCTGCACCAGAACCGCATCTGCGCCACCCTCAGCAGCTTTATTTATAGCATCGCCGATATTTGCAAGCCCGTTTATCGGACCTTCCGATACTCCATGGTCCATCGGGATGATCAGAGTTTTTCCACTCTTCCTATCGATGATCCGTTCGATCCGTATCTTCTTTCCTATTTCAGACATGATTTCACCGTTCTGAATCGTATGTGTGATATTTACCACGGCAGGGCATTAATAAGTATTGCTTGACTCCGGGTGGTGATATATATATTATGTCGCACAATTAGCACCAATGAAAGGGCTTACGTTGTTTGTAATTGTATGTGTATTGCTCATGGCGTCGGGCGCCGGTGCCGACACAATATCGTACCGCTACGACTCCCCCGCGATCACTGTGGCACTATCCCAGCAGATCCCGTATCCTGCACACCCTGGTGAGGAGTTAACGCTCGTAATCAAGACAATGAACTGTGGGGGCGAGCCCGCGAAGAATCTCGTCTGGCATCTAAACGCAAAAGAGCCGTTTGAGTTGAAAGAGACCGGCAAAGCCACGCAGACCCTCCCCGAACTCCGGGTTAGTGAGACCGCAAATACCGAATATCACCTGACCGTCGATCCCGATGCAAGGTCTGGCGAGTACGTAATCGATCTTAATATCACTTACAGTGGGGAGTTTGACCGCAAACACCTCACCACGAAGAGTGAGGTGGAACTCACAGTCGTGGTGCAGGGGTCCCCGGATCTCGTACTTCTGAGTGCCGATATACCGGAAGCCGCCACCAAATCAGAGTTTGATGCGAAATTCTCAATCAAAAATGTTGGAACAGGACCTGCAAAGAATGTGAAAGTCTCTTTTGCGAACCAGACCAGTATTCTCCCAAAGCGATCGATCTGCTACATCAATACAATAGCACCGGGAAAGACCGCGGTTGTCGAATCGGGTTTCTTTGTTGACACCACAACGCTATCCCAGCATCCACTGCCAATAACGATCCGGTACGAAGACGAGGTGCATGAAACGCAGCCAGTCCAGTCGTATTCGGTGCTTGTTCCTGTTATAAGCGGAAACACGCTCTTTGTCTACCTTGATTCCCAGGATAAACTTACACCGGACACGGTCGGTGAGGTCACAATTGGCATTGCAAACCGCGGGTTTGCGCGGGCAAAGCACGTTAGCCTCACGATCGCTGACGGGGCTCAATTCGAGCTGATCGATACGAGCATCCGGTACATCGGCGACATCGAGAGCGATGACTACGACACTGTGGATTTCACAATCCTCCCGGACGCGGGTTGTGACGGCATCGCTGTTGAGGTGGATTATGCGGATGATTACGGAAACCAGTACAACATGACCTCTGACGTGCCAATAAAAGTCTATAGTCCAGAGGAGATGCGCGCGATTGCGCCGCAGGCTGGTGGAAGTACGGGCATGGTTGTTGGAGCCGTCGTTTTAATACTCCTCTTCGTCTTCAGAAAGCGCATAAAAAGGATCATCTCCCGATGAAACTCCTGGATTACTTCCGGTTTTGCGTAAGAGGCATAGTGCAGCGCAAAACCCGGAGCTGGCTCACAATCATCGGAATAGTGATCGGGATCATGGCGATCGTGGGCTTGATCTCGATTGGGGTCGGGATGCAGGTCTACATGGATGACCAGATAGGGAAGATGGGCGTGAACAAGATCATAATAATGCCGATGCCGCCAGGGGGTGGTTTTGGTCCGGCTGCCGCATCGACATACTTCACAGACCGGGACGCACGGGCTGTTGAGAGGGTGCGCGGGGTCGATGCGAACTGCTACATGGTCTATCGGACATCGATCATAACCTACAAGAATATCGATGCGGTGGCACCGGTTGTCGGCATGGTGCCGTCGATTGCAGAGGATGCGTATTACGATGTCCAGGGGTATGAACTTGGATCAGGAAGGGATCTGGAGGATAAGGATACCCATAAGATAACGATTGGGTACTGGATTGCGCATAAAACTTTTAAAGTCGGGGATAGCTACAAAGAGGTCAAGATAGGCGATAAGATCGAGATCAAGGAGCAGGGTTTCAAGGTCATCGGGATCATGGAGGAGATCGGAAACCGGGACGACGACATGACGATCGCTATGAGCCTCGATGATGCGGAGCAGCTCTTTGACGTAAGCGGTGAATACGACTTCTTCTTCGTGAAGGTAAAGGAGGGCGCTGATCCTGAGGATGTTGCAGAGCGCATCCGGGATCGGCTTGAGAAGTTGCGAGGCGAGGAGGATTTCACGGTCCTGACCGCGGCACAACTCTCAGAGGTGGTTGGTGGAATACTTTCAGCAGTCTCAGCAGTCTTGATTGGGATCGGTGCAATCTCGCTTCTCGTCGGAGGTGTCGGAATCATGAACACGATGTACACATCTGTTACGGAGCGAACGCGTGAGATCGGGATATACAAAGCACTCGGAGCAGAGAACAACACGATCCTGACACTGTTCCTCGTCGAATCCGGTCTGATCGGTGTCTTCGGTGGTTTGATCGGTATCGTGCTTGGGTTCGGGATGGCGATCGTAGTGGAGATGGTCGGAAAGGAGATGGGGGTTGGTCTCCTGCACGCGTGGATTTCGTGGGAGCTTACGTTGTTTGCACTTCTCTTCTCATTTGGAATCGGGGTTCTCGCGGGATTCCTACCGGCAAGGTCGGCTGCAAAGATGAATCCGGTGGACGCGCTCAGGCATGAGTGAGTGGCTGAGTGGGGTGTTATAACCGGAGAATGGCAATATCACTTCAACACCGCGGGTTTCAGGCTACAAAAGCACCGCTGGTCCCTTTACACACCAGATCAGGTACAAACGTGTCACCAGTCTTCGTGCTGCTCGCTGTTATGGTCCCATCATAGAAATAAAATTGCACACATCAAAACCGCAGCACCTGCCAGTGCCAGCGGCAGGGTATAGTACTTCAGGTTGTCTTTCATACTCAAATCCCGTTTGATCAGCCAAAAATATGGGTCACTCACATAAGAGAAGATGAATGTTCCAGCACAGATCATAAACACCGTTTGCATGCATGCAAGATCCTTCACGATGCCTGCGGTAACGATTGCTGTGACAACCCTTGAGCCCTGTGCGGTCTGGATGCATATCGCAACCAGGAATGGAAATAACATGACAGGAACCGAACTGCTGCCGAGCAATCCAAGCACACCATCTGAAAAATCGCTGTGTGCGATGATGCTACCGAGCGCGCCTGCGCCGCACAGATCGAGAAGTATCCTGCCTGCTCTACCTGATGAACTCTTCAGGGCAGCACTTATCACATCTGCGGATAGGCGTCTATTTGCGATGATCAGTGAGCTCGATACGCCCACGAGTAGGGCAACATTGACATCGCCAAAAAACTTTAGGATCTGACTGTCGGCAATAAGACCAAGTAAAATCAGTGATATCGGGATTAAAATCGGACTCCATGCTTCTGCGGATGATCTGAGTGATGATCGGGGGTTTTCTGGTGCAATTTCAATCTTTGTGCGCATATAATAATAAGAAATAACCAGAAGAAGTACAGATATGGGAATACTCACGATTAATGTGTCCAATGGATCAATATCAAGCGTATCTGTGATTACAAGGATAACCGGTGATGGATATATCAGATTATACGATATCACTGTTCCAATGGCGAGCATATATAGGAATTTCTTTTCCGATGCACTTACCTTCAGTGCAAGACCCTCGATGACCGGATTTAAAACAACATACGCAGTTATGCAACACATTATGGGAATAGATAATAAATAACCAGAAAAAATAGGTATAAAAGAACAATTTCTCCTGGAGATTCTTAAAATGTCATTTATGATCGTTTCAATGCCGTTTGTTCTCTTTAAGAACTCTGCAATGGTAACACCAGAGAATATAACGATACAGAGTACGGAAAAAATACTTCCGAGACCTGATGTGATATGTGCGATGATTGAAGGACAATCCATTCCACAGAGTATCCCGTAAACAAAAGCAGATGAAATCAGGGAGAGAAACGGATGTATCCGCATACGGACTGATAATACATGTATCAGAACGATACTTGCGAAAAATGCGATAAACGAAGACATTGCATTTATTTGTGATTCTATTTTACATAAAGTTTTGATCGGGGTCATGCTCGGTTTTGAAATGGCGCTCGCGGTGGAGATAATCAGAGGCGAGGGGGTTGGTCTCTTACATGCATGATCTCGTGGGAGATTACAGCCTTTGCACGTCTCTCCTCGTTTGGAATCGGGGGTTTTGCGGGATTTCTGCCGGCACGGTCGGCTGCAAAGATGAATCAGGTGGACGCGCCCAGGCATGAGTGGGTGGGATGCTACAAAGACT
>JAYEGZ010000152.1:0-2507 GCA_034659315.1 Methanobacteriota archaeon | reverse complement strand
TTGAAGTTGCGGTTGGCTGTCGAGAGGCAGACCTCGCCCTCGCCGAGCACGCCCTGATGCGCACCAAGGCACGGACCGCATCCGGGGGGGAGTATCACAGCGCCCGCTTTGAGGAGAGTGCTTATAACCCCGGTCTCAATTGCCTTTAGAAGCACCGATCTGGATGCGGGCGCAACGATCGTCCGCACGCAGACCTGTTTCCCGCGAAGAATCTCTGCTGCTGCGTTCAGGTCCTCGAGCCTGCCGTTTGTGCACGATCCGATAAAGACCTGATCAACGGGGGTTCCCAGAACGTCGTCCACAGGATGTACGTTATCGACAGTGTGAGGGAGTGCGACCTGCGGTGGAAGATCGGTCACATCAAAGAATAGTTCATCTGTGTATGTTGCATCAGAGTCAGCATAGGTGCATTCGGGGCGATTTCCTATGAAATCAAACGTCACATCGTCCGGGGGAACGAGTCCCGCCTTTGCGCCCATCTCGATACCCATGTTGCAGAGCGTCATTCTGCCCGCCATCGAGAGACCTGCGATCGTTTCGCCGTAATACTCGATCGCCTTATACGTTGCGCCACCTGCGCCGATCTTGCCGATGAGATGCAGTGTAACGTCCTTTGCGCTCACCATATCAGGGAGCGCGCCGTCTACCGTGATTCTGATCGACTGGGGTACCCTAAACCAGAGCTTTCCCGATGCAAAGACTTCTGCCATCTCGGTTGCGCCGATTCCGGTTCCGAACGCTCCGAGCGCGCCGTACGTGCAGGAATGCGAGTCTGCGCCGACGATTAGCATTCCGGGGCGTACAAACCGCTCTGCCATAACCTGGTGGCAGATGCCCTCGCCGATCTCAAATAAGTTGGAGATTCCCTGTTTTTGCGCCCACTCCCGTATCATGCGCTGGAGATCTGACGTGGTCTCCTTGTTCGACGGAACGATATGATCAAACGGGATCACGATCTTGTCAGGATTCCAGACCCTGTTTACGCCCATCTCAGTAAACGCCTTCACTGCAAGCACGCTCGTCCCATCGTGTGACATTGCGCAGTCGATATCTGCGAGCACAAAGTCGCCAGCCAGTGCATCAGTGCCCGATGCCCGGCTCAGTATCTTTTCGCTGATTGTTGGAATGTTATGACCCCTTGCTTAATTTGCGTCACTTCTCCCTCCTGTCTTCTCCAATGTCCGCGTATTTGAGCGTCTTTTTGACGCCCTGCTCCCAGTACTCGACCTCCTGCAGGTGCGCATACCCAAGCGCGCTCATCAGCCTATGCACCTGCCCGAGCGTATGCTCAGGTACAAACAGGATCGCTTTCTTCGGACATAAATCCGCGCAAACCGGAGCCCCGCCGCACAGATCACACTTAAACGGCGTATCTATGTCAGAATGGACAAAAATTGCACCATCGGGACAAGAAACAACGCAGGACTGGCAGGAGATGCATCGTTCATCATCGATTATCACGACACCGTCCTGAACGGAAATCGCATCCACAGGACAGCTATCCCTACACTTTGGCTCCTTGCACTGCTTGCAGAAGATCGGCATCCGGACGACCGGGTGCGGATACAACGCGATGATGCGGATTCTTGATTTCTTCGGGTTGTTTGAACCTGACGCGTGGATTGCGCAGGCAAGTTCGCACAACCTGCACCCTGAACATCTTTCCGGTACGACCGTGAGTCTTTTCATTATGATGCAATTCCTTATTCCGTGGATTTCTTACGCCACCTGTATCCGGACCGGACCTAGCGCACCCGCATATTTTTTGCCGCCGAACGTAAAGGTAACGGTCACATCCGCGATCTGGAACACCCCGGATGCAGACGTTTTGACGTTCCACGTCTGTTTCGCGGTCTGCCCTGGCGAAATCGCTCCGAATTTCAGTTTTGTTTTCTTCGCACGAACCGTATCAGGAAATACGGCGGTCACCATAAGATTCTGGTACGATTGCTTGTTAAAGTTCTTGACCCAGACATCAATCGTGCCTTTGGTGCCCGCTTTTATCTGTGAGGGCGCGCATTTGACAAACTTGACGACCTGGGCAGTCTGCAACATGGTAACTCCCGCGCCAGCACCGCCCGAACTACCCGCGCCACTGACACCTGCGCCAGCACGCTCTGCCTTCTCCTTTTTGTTGAGGTAGATACCAACCCCGAGCAGGGCGAGTGCTACAGGTAGAATGAATATCGCGTTGTCGGTGAGACTATCAATAGGGGTCTTCTTGATCTCTCCGGTCGACGCCCCAATGGGTATGGGTTCATCTGATATCTCAGTGATCAGCCAGATCCCTTCAGTATTCTCGAGTCTAACGTACTTGGTCACCGCCTTCGCGCTTGCGACATTGTCAGAATTCGGATGATATTCAATTTCAGTGTAATTCGCAATCACCACAGCTTGATTGCCTGAAACTGTCTGGTTTAACGTGATATTGGCAATATCCTTGTTCACCACATTCTCCACGCGGTCCCAGGTCAGCATGATGTAGCCTTTTGACATATAGCCGCTGT
>JAYEGZ010000151.1:0-2539 GCA_034659315.1 Methanobacteriota archaeon | reverse complement strand
AGACTTTCCACGTTGTCCTGCAAGCTTAACGCACAAACGTTACCATTCGCGCGTTTTACAGTAGGATTGCCCCGAATGGAAAGGGTAGCCATAGTGGCAATTCGTGATGCAGCTTCTTGTCGCACGCGGTCGCATTACGTGGTGTTGAGTCGAAATTCATCTGTTTTCATACGTCCACATCCGGAAGCAGTCGGCACGAGATTTGAATATAGAATCTTCAAAATGACGCCAACACCGTGGTGGCGTGATAGTCCCGGAATAAGATGATCCACTTATCACTAAAAAATTGAACAGTGTCTCATCTTTTTATCTTCCTTCATATTTTTTCTTCAGCTTCCAGCCCATATACACCATTGCAGCTCCTGCTAAACCGATTAGATACCCCAATCCTGCGGCAACTCTCACATACAATGGCATTTCTGTTCCACCAGCACTATCAGCGCTCGCACCCGCTGCTGCTTGACTCAAGTTGATCACCGTTTCTGCTTTATGACCCGGCATGTGAACCGCGTCAACAGTCACCGTGTATTCTTCCATGCCGCTCTTCGGAGGAAAACCAAAATACCCTTTGTCGTCTGTTACGCCTTCCAGATACAAATTGCTTTCATTATCATACACTTTTACGTTTCCATCTTGACAGGGGGCCCCACCTTCAAAATAAGCTTTTATTCCTATTTCTCCTATTTCTTGCTCTACTATAAAACGATGGGCACTCACTTCACTTATGCTTACGCAAGAGAGCACTGAAAGCAGAGCTAACATAACAAAAACTCGTTTTATTTTCATTTCTTATCGCCTCCTAAACTTCCTATTACTTCAGGTTTAACCCTCACCAGAAAGGCAACGATAAAACCAACAACTATCGCTTCTATTATCATTACGGGAATGTGTGCGACTACAAGTGCGGTTGCAACTCCAGTAAAGTTCTCACCACTGGCAATAAGAGCACCAGCAGTGAAAACCGCAACCAGAAGCACTGAAACTCCTCCTGCAATAGCACCAAATACCCCCGCTGAAAATCCCTTTCTCGACGACAGCAGCCCTGACTTCATTCCTCTCTGAAATATGACATAAGCAATCAACGCAGGAATCCCAACATTCATGGTATTTACTCCGAGGGTTGTTATCCCTCCGAACTGAAAAAGAAAAGCCTGGAGGACAAGCCCAATAAAAATGGCAGGGTACGCGAGTATTCCAAGTATTATTCCCAGTAAGCCAGCGAGTATAAAATGCACGCAAGTCGGTCCTACTGGTATATGGACAAGACACACGACAAAAAATACTGCCGTCATCACGGATAGCTTTGGTATTACCTCTACTTCCATTCCCTTTTTTTTGCTCCACCGAACCGCTAACGCTATAAATACTGCGGTTATTATCCATCCCGCTGCCAACACTGGTGCCGATAGAACACCGTCTGATATATGCATGTTTTTATCACCTCTGTACTTCTTTTTTCATCCAATTTCTTTTATTCATCTCATATACCTCTAATTTATTTGTTTTAATGCTCAAAAAATATTATCCAGTTACTGTTTGATCCACACCACCTTCACATGCATGGTACCATCGATATGCCTGGATTTGATAGGATGAATTGAACTCCCGATAGTGCAGGTGTGCTTCACCTGATCGTTCACCCCGCAGAGCATAGATGATCTCACCATAAGTGGGATGTGTCTGATTGCTTTGCGCGTTGTGCGCATGGTTCATACCGAGTCTCCGCGCGTGTTGACCGCAATGTGGGGCATCTCCAGGCATCTCATAGTAATCATCCTATCTGGGTTAATGCAGATTTACTTAAGTTTGCTACAATGGTTATCTGATCTTATATAATCCTTTTGGATGTTCGGGGCTGTCAACGGTAGTTACATAATGGTACCGGCAGGCTTTAATCTCGATGATGTGATCCTTGCGGTGGCATCCGCACATAGTAATGCCCTGGCTCTCAACTGGCATCACTACAGCAAGTCTCCCTGCCGCAGGTAAGATCATGATAAATATTTAACATGGTGCCCGGGCGGCGGGATATCGCCCCCGCGGTCTTTCTGCTGCGGACGCTTCTCGTGCGGGAGATTACGTGAGGTTCTCGTGCAGAACACCGTCTACATCCGCCTGTTGCCAGATAACCACCCAAACACCCGATGCAAAAACAAAAGAATCCTGTACTTGATCGGCAGCGCCTTTGACATAATCTTCCGTCCGGATAGCGCATCTCTAAAAAACCGCGTTTTCTCTCTACTCTCGATCAGATCTCGGAAGGTCTCGTGATCCATGAAAAACGCAAGTGGCTTAACTCCGAAATGTCCCTTCACGCTACCAGCGATCTGATGATACTCACGCCGCCAATCCACGACCGATCTGGCTCCTGGCTTTATCGCATCGAGTGTTGTTATCAGGTTGATCGTGCCACCCTCGATCCCGATGATCCAGTTCGTCCAGATATCATTCCCGCTGAAGATTGTGAGCATGACAAGTGCGTCATCGGGTGCAAAAGTCATAATCTTCTTAACCGTGTTATACTCGAGATTGGAAAGCC
>JAYEGZ010000150.1:0-2544 GCA_034659315.1 Methanobacteriota archaeon | reverse complement strand
TGCGAGACATGCGTTTCTTTTGGGGGCGGTGGGGATAAAGCATACCCTGTATACGCCAGTATATATGAGTTGTACATCACACCGCCACAACCCCGGGCTTTTTCAAACCAATGAAACCGTAATGTATGAAAAAGAGTCGTGTTCCTGTCTGTAATGCTATCTGTCTGGTTCGGACCGCCAATCCAACACCCCACAGTACGATCACAGACTAATAATCAGTTCTCCCTCGCTCTGATACTCGAGAAACAGCTCTGCGACGACATGCGACTCGATCATCTCGATTTCAGGTATCAGCTCAGACGCCTCCATCCCTATAATATCGGCAGCAAGCTGGCAGCACTTGAACTCCACCCCAAGCTCGATACACTCCTCAATCTTCGCGTCATAGATGGGTGCGCCGCGGTGCTTTCCCGCCTTTCCGAGAACGACCCCCATAGGTCCCCACAGGATCACTATAACCTCAAGCCCCTTCTTCCGATAGTATTTTGCAAAACGCAAGGTCTCAAGCGGGCTTGTGCTCTCATAGACCATGTTCTTTAATAGTAACAGAACTCGTTTAACTTCCGCCATCGCCCCTCCTTTCCTTTATCGCGGCGTGAGCTGCCGCGATTATCGCTGCAGGTACTCTGAATGGCGAGCAACTGACATAATCAAGCCCGGTACGATGGCAAAACTCAACTGACGCGGGATTGCCTCCGTGTTCACCGCATATCCCAATCTTAAGATCCGGTTTTGTGCTGCGCCCCTTCCGGACACCCATCTCGACCAGTTTGCCGACCCCATTCTGGTCAATTGTCACGAACGGGTCTGATTCGAGAACACCATCCTTCAGGTACAACGGCAGGAACTTCCCGATATCA
This sequence comes from Methanobacteriota archaeon, assembly GCA_034659315.1. Classification (GTDB taxonomy): domain Archaea; phylum Halobacteriota; class Methanosarcinia; order Methanosarcinales; family Methanogasteraceae; genus Methanogaster_D. Next base: position 1,684 of record JAYEGZ010000150.1, on the reverse strand, counting down.
TCCCTTGAAAATCCGAATGTCATCTGGGTCAGATCGTTCGTTCCAAAACTGAAGAATTCCGCCTCTTCTGCAATCTCGTCAGCGGTAACCGCAGCTCTCGGGATCTCGATCATCGTCCCGACTAGATACTCAATCTCTGTGCCATAACGCTTCATTACTTCCTCTGCGGTCTTGATGAGTCGTTCCTTTGTGAATTTAAGCTCGTTTACGTGCCCGACGAGCGGGATCATGACCTCCGGAATGACTTTGTGCCCGTCTCCGGCAAGCTCAGCCGCCGCTTCAAAGATCGCCTGCACCTGCATCTCGTAGATCTCGGGATGCGTGATTCCGAGCCTGCATCCCCGGTGCCCGAGCATTGGATTGGTCTCGTGCAGGCTCTGTATGATGCTCTTCAACTCATCCACCCCGATATTCATGGATGTGGCAGTCTCTTTGACCGCTTCCTCGGTCTTTGGGAGAAACTCATGAAGCGGGGGGTCGAGCAGCCGTATTGTGACCGGCAGATCTTTCATGACCTCGAATATCCGGGTGAAATCTTCTTTTTGCATTGGCATGAGTTTTTTGAGGGATTTCTTCATCGATTCCTCATTTCCTGCGAGTATCATCTGCTGCACGATCGGAAGCCGGTCCACACCAAAGAACATGTGCTCGGTCCTGCAGAGACCGATACCTTCCGCGCCAAAGTCTCTTGCGACCTGACTATCATGCACCGTGTCCGCGTTCGTGCGAACGCCGAGTCTCTTCGCATCTGTCGCCCAGCCCATGATCGTCTCAAAGTCGCCGGTCATCTCAGGGTCGATTAAGTCTGTTTTGCCGAGAATGACTTCCCCTGCATCCCCACTCACATTAAGCGTGATGTAATCGCCCTCATTCACCACGATGCCCCCCACCGTGAAGCAGTTTGCCGCTATGTCTACATCGATGTCATTGCATCCGACGACGCAGCACCTGCCCATGCCCCGCCCAACGATTGCGGCATGGCTCGTCATCCCGCCGCGTGCAGTAAGTATCCCCTGAGAGGCGTGCATCCCGCCAACATCGTCAGGTGATGTCTCGAGTCGCACCAGAACTACATCTTCACCTCTTTCAGCACATTCCAGTGCTCTTTGGGACGTGAAGACCGCTCTTCCGACCGCGGCACCGGGCGATGCTGGTAATCCGTTTGCGATCACATTCACCGCTGCCTTTGGGTCAACCCTCTTGTGGAGGAGTTGGTCAACCCGATTCGGATTGACGCGGAGAACCGCCAGATCCCGGTCGATCAAGCCCTCGCCTACCAAATCCACGACGATCTTCACCCCCGCCTGTATGGTTCGCTTAGCTCCTCTTGTCTGGAGGATGTAGAGCTTGCCCGATTCGATTGTGAACTCCACGTCCTGAACCTCACGGTAGTGCTTCTCCAGTCGGTCGCGCACGGTTTCAAGCTCCTCGTAGATCTCGGGTAGTTCCTTCTTTAATTGACCAAAGGTATGCGGAGTCCTAATACCTGCAACAACATCCTCCCCCTGAGCGTTCATCAGATATTCACCATAAAACTCGTTTGCGCCTGTTGCGACATCTCTTGTGAAGCAGACGCCGGTTCCTGAATCATCCCCCATATTCCCAAAGACCATCGTCTGGACATTCACCGCGGTACCAAGGTCGTGCGAGATATTATTGAGATTTCTGTACGTTATTGCCCGGT
>JAYEGZ010000149.1:0-2578 GCA_034659315.1 Methanobacteriota archaeon | reverse complement strand
CAATCGACCTCTCGTTCAACATAATGGTCGGCGATGATACGGATTGCGGGACAGAGCACCTGCAACTTACCCTTACAGGCAGTTCCCATACATACAATGCAAAGTGGGACATTCCAATCAAGGTCGAAACCGCAGGAATCAAGATCATTCCGTCCAAGCCACTGAAACTCGCCTGTGACCGGGGCAAGATCGAGTTTGACGTCGCAAATACGCACTCAAGCACGTTTACGTCCGTGAGCATCGAACCGCAGGCAGGAGGTATTACATTTACGCCGACTGAGTACTTTATCGGAACAATGGAGCCGGACGAACTCTTCACAATCGAGTTTGATTGCGAGGTTACGGGAGATTCACCAGAAACCGCACTCCATCTCTATGCAGAGTATCAAAACGGCAACAACCGACATGGAGTGCTCCTCAACAACCGGGTAATCGAGATCGAGCAGGTGGTTCCCGAGGGCAATTCCAGGGCGGTCACGATCGGTGCAGCGCTGCTTCTGGTGGTTGTCGTTGGCGCAGGCGTCTACCACAGAAAGAGACGGGGCGCGTAAGCCAAAAGTTAGGGAGCCTGACCACTATGATAAACCCGGTACAATCGGTGCAAATCGCAATCGGCAGCATCACAAGCGCCAAGATGCGATCTGCATTGACCGCTCTTGGAATCATCATCGGCGTTGCCGCAGTCGTTGCCAATGTCGCGCTCGGCGCAAGCTTTACCCAGTATTTCGCAGACGAGCTCGACTCGATCGGCACGAACTTCATCATCATTCAAGGCAAGGAAGATAATCTCTTCTTTGATAACGAACTGAAACTGATAAAGAATACACCAGGCATTGCGAGCGTGTCTCCCATAATATGGCGATCTGCTGAGGTAAAATACATGTCCGAGTCCAGGATCGCCACTGTCGAGGGAGTTTCCGCGGACTGCGACAAAGTTCGCAACATGCAGATCGCAGAGGGATCTTTTTTAACAGACAAAGATCGGTACACTGTAGTTCTTGGATGCGATGTTGCAAACGATAAGTTTGACCGGAAGATTGGCTTGCAGAACTCGATCGATCTAACGTTCCGGCTGGATGATGGGACGTCGGTCACCAGGAAATTTAAGGTGAAAGGGATCACTGGGGAGGTTAATTTCTTCGGCAATCCGAGCGCAACTCCGAATAACGACATCTTAATCCCGATCGATACAATGATTGCGCTAACAGGTGAGAATGACTACAATGCATTCTTTGCATCAGCAGATAGTCTCGACACAGTGGAAGAGACCGCAGAAGAGATGGATAAGCGGCTCGCCAGAAACTTCGGGGTCTCCAAGCGTGACATGGGCGATAAAGATGCGAAACCGTACACGATAACCACACAGACCGAACTTCTGGAGAAGACCGGCGTTTGGGCTGACGCGATCGGCGCACTCCTGACCGCCGTTGCACTGATCTCGCTTGTTGTTGGCTCTATCGGGATTGCAAACATCATGCTTGTAACTGTTAGCGAGCGGACAAATGAGATCGGGCTGATGAAATCGCTTGGATTCACGAGCATGGATGTTCTTTCGCTCTTTGTTGTGGAATCGGCAGTGGTTGGACTCTTTGGCGGAATTTTTGGCTCGCTCCTTGGAGTTGTCGGAGCTTACGGCGCAACGAGCATAATAGGTCTACCAAACGTATTTCCGGTCTCGCTGATCCTGGTTGGATTCGGGGTCTCTGTCGGGGTCGGTCTGGTTGCAGGGGCGTTTCCCGCATACAAGGCTGCAAAGATGAATCCTGTGGACGCGCTCAGGCATGAGTGAAAGAGGTTTAGGTGTGGAATATAGATAATGACAGAATAAAAGACTCCATCAAAAAATTGGTAATGCCGGTATACGAAGAGAAAATTCCGGATGTCACCCGCGATTATCTTTTAAAATTGGGTGGCGCCGGACAGCCAGCGGTTTTGGTTGCTGTATGCGGGAATATCGATTTTGGATGAAGTCTAATTGAGATGATATATATATATATCAAAGACGAAAGATATTGGGGCGAGAGTAAACGGTACAGACGGATCTCTTAGGGTGCCTAAACAAAGCACAGATGCGGAGTCGCATTACGACACAACCTCAGCCCGCACCATCGTGAAGATCGGTCCCCTGATATCAATCTTCTTGTTGCTTGACGTGATCCACCGGTTCGCAGGAGGCTTTATCTCGATATTGATCTCTGAAGGCACTTTAACGCCCTTTACCCTACACTCACACCCCCGGCCACACCGTGCTGCATCCTCGATCTCACGCGCTGCTTCTGATGCGAACGCATCGATGAACCGGAAACCCGCAGGAACACCCCCCTCAAAGACGTGATCCCATTTTCCGGTGCGGGGCACTCCGAGAATACTCCCATCGTGAATCATAACTTCATTCATCGCAGCCGGACCACATAGTTTCGTATTCTCCTCTGGTTCGACAACTACCACCCTGATCTGGTGCTCGAAGAGCTTGCCTTCCCACGCCAGATACTCGCAGGGGCTTGGATCGCTCCCGTGCTCCTCGCATACGCGCACAATCGCACGTCCGACCATCAGTCCTGCGTGAGTCGCTGGCGAC
>JAYEGZ010000148.1:0-31896 GCA_034659315.1 Methanobacteriota archaeon | reverse complement strand
TGTGATATAACCCATGTTGAAATTGGATATGTTGCGCCACTACAGTATAAAAATAATATTTTTCGGATATTCAAAACCGCTATCAGTAGAAATTGTGGAAAATGGATGGCGACCTGCGGAATGTCAGCTATATTATTAAAGTGCATTTTCATCCCCCATTTCCCATATTTTATGTATGCGCGAGATAACTCTTAATCGGGGTCATCAGTATCATCGGTATCGTCTGTACCAGATGAAATCTTCAGACGCAGATTTACACCGATTGTATCAGCAATTTCCAGCGCATATACCCACACAGCGCGTCTTCGACCGATATCACCAGTTCCTGTACCCGGTGCAGTGAATGTGGATCGGTTTCGTCCGCAATGATCGTGCTCTGATGGAATGTAGCATCCATGAACGCACTGACATAATCTGAGCCTTGTTTTATGAAAAGATCGCAGTACCGAGCCATTCTGATGACTCCATCGGTAGATGGTCCCTGTGAAATTCCACGATCCATCTTCCAGATCGTTCTGGTCTCATCTGCGAACGTGAGTATGCCTTCGACCACTTTTTCATCGAGATCGGGCGTGATCGATGTAAGCAGCGTTTTCTCTGTGGAACTGCTCGGATAACCGATGTCTATCGGGACAAAACGCCTTTTCAATGCATTGCTGAGCCGATACGTCCCTTCGTCCCCAAAATTCATGGTCGCAATTAGTACCCAGCCATCTGGCTTCGTAAGGGTCGTTTCCTTGTATTCGAGCGGCAGTTTCCCGAGCTAGAGCAGCATAAAGAGACCTGAGTATGCAGAACTCGGCGCGCGAAATCGTCAATCAAGAGATTTTTGTGGTCAAAGATCGCCCGCGTGACGATTCCATGCTTGTACACGAACTGCTTTGTAAGCGCCGAGTTGCCAGACATCGTGATCTCTTGAGATAGTCGTCTGTTGTCAACATTTATTTTAATGAAAACTCCACATTCCGCTCCATTTGGTGTAACAATTCTTTGGCATCGTCTTTCGACCAGTAATCGTACTTTGATATGGGTAAATCCAGTTCATTCCGGAATTTACCAATTCCCTACGCACACGCCAGTCGATTCAACTCCCCCTTCTTGAATTCACTCTGAAAACTATTAATCCCATTTAATATTGAGTTGTATGGATTTTCTGATTCTTTGCCAGTCTATTCATCCTCTTCGGCAGTCAACCTGCAATACATGACCGCCCCATCCAATATGATCACCTTTTCAATGCCAAACGCGTTTAACACTATATGGTTTGCGAAGAAAACGAACACGCCGAAGACAACTTGGGATAAGAGGTAATACCAGCAGAGTTTCAGTAGTTCCCCGCGGGTCACCGAGAGAAAGACGCTTATATCCGAGAGTTCATTGATCGGGAGTCTGTTGATCGCAATCGTTGAAACGAGTATGATAAAGACCAAAAGTGACAGGATTCCTGTTTTCAGTGTTGCATAGAACCGATTGGTGGCAGAAAATACGAGATTCCTTGCAGCGCCTGCAAGCAGATAGCACCACAGTAATTGTATCAATGAGCACAGAACGAACGCTAACAGAAGCATATCCGGGTTACCACCACTAAAGTCAAGATTCCGTGCATGATGGAGTTTGCCATGGCAAAGATGACTATTGGTGAACTGGAATGAGTCAAAGACGTCTCCGGTGTGCGTGAGATTCATTGCAGCACCCACAGCCCAGTATGCAGAAAACCAATGAATATATATATACATATATATGCTGCAAACTTGACTGCGTGGTTTGGAATCGTTTATATAATCGGCACGACGAGCCCTGCGAGCACCATCAGTATAAACAGCACCATAAAACCAGATGTGCCATTATATATTGGCGCTACATAGATGTTCGTGATCCCAATCAGTACAGCACAGAGCAACGCAACGGTCCCGTTGATCGATTTGTGATTATCCGCGCAAACATGCCACCCGTGCGCCCTTAATAAAAGGGTTATAACTCAAAGGAATAACTAATTTACTGTTGCAAGATGACTTTTGCCTATCAATTCTGATTATATATACTCCGTCCAGACTGATTATTAATAAGAATTGCCCCGGGTTGGTTGTGCCACCACATCTCACAAACATCACACACCAATAAGGTTTTAAGTCATTACATCAACGATCAATCCAACCCTATATTATTGGGAGGACGAACCATGGCATATGGAATCGAATTTGTACCAAACGACCCTGTTTTGAAGATAGCTCATTATACGAAGATGGCTGAGCAGAACGGGTTCGACAACGTGTGGATAACAGACCACTACAACAACCGTGACGTATATACCACGCTTGCGGCGCTCGCAGCCAACACCAACACAATCAAGCTCGGAAGCGGCGTCACAAATCCCTACACGAGAAACGTGGCGGTTGCAGCATCCAGTATTGCAGCAGTAAACGAGATCTCGGGCGGGCGTGCAATCCTCGGACTCGGTCCGGGAGACAAGGCAACCTTTGATAAGATGGGGATCGAGTGGTTAAAGCCACTCACCATGACAAAGGAGACCGTTTCAGCAATGCGCGAACTCTTTGCCGGAAAGCCGGTCAATCAGAAGGGTGAACTGGTATCACTCTCCGGAGCTCAGATGGCGTTCCCTGCAGGAGACATTCCGATCTATCTCGGCGTACAGGGACCAAAGATGCTTGAGCTTGCAGGAAAGATCGCTGATGGTGCGCTCATAAACGCATCGCATCCGAAGGACTTTGAGGTCGCGGTGACGGAGATCAAGAAGGGCGCGAAATCAGCCGGCAGGAATATGAAAGACATCGATGTGACTGCGTATGCATGTTTCTCAATCGACAAGAAGGTTGATAAGGCACTGAACGCGGCAAAGATCGTTGTCGCATTCATCGTTGCAGGATCGCCACCAATGGTTCTTGAGAGACACGGCATCGATCCAAGCGCGATCGGTACGATCGGCGGAGCAATCGCGAAGGGCGACTTCGGCACCCTGATGGGTGGCGCGGTCACAACCGAGATGATGGATGCGTTCTCGATCTATGGCACACCAGCTGACTGTGTGGCAAGAATCGACGAACTCACCAAGATGGGTGTCACGCAGATCGTTGCGGGATCGCCAATTGGTCCTGACAAAGAGAAGGCGATCAAGCTGATCGGAAAGGAGATCATCGGAGGCTGAGTGATTTGCCGCCAAAGATTGTAGAGGTCATCGAGAATGGCGTCTGCGCGGCTTGCGGGGCATGTGAAGCGACATGCCCCCTGAACGCCGTGTACATAGAGTCTGAGGCAGATGTACCTGAAGGTGAGACTCGTCCCCCAAGTGCAAGCAGACGCGATCCGAATAATCTAACTTATTATGTTCATGGCGCAGCATGTGAGGTCTGTGAAGACTGTCTGACATGTTCAAGGGTTTGTCCTGTAGTGGATGGATTCCCTGAAGACGAGTTTGACAACGTCCGAAGTTTCAGAGGAGGAAAGAGCGAGCTAGAAGGGCAGGACGGTGCTGTCGTATCAGCAATACTCAAATCCTTATTCGAGCAGGGAGAGATCGACTGTGCTGTCGGTATCAAGCGGGATGAGAACTGGAATATCGAGCCATTCATATTGACGAAGGCGTCAGATGTCGATTTATCAAAGGGCACGAAGTATAGTTCAGCACCCGTTCTTGCGCAGCTTAAGGATGCGATGACAAAGTACGAGAAGATCGCGGTCGTAGGCGTACCGTGTCAGGCACACGCCGCAGCACTCATGCGCGAGAACATGACCGACCGAATCGCTCTTGTGATCGGAATCCTCTGTATGGAGAGCTTCACCAGCGAGGCGCTCTGCGAAAACATCATCCCGAACATCATGGGACTCGATATCAAACAGGTTGTGAAGATGGACTTCGGAGGAGGCAAGTTCTGGGCATTCACCAAGAACGGTGACAATGGCGAGGAACCCGTTGGTCACAGTGTTGCGATCAAGGAAATTGCGGCGCTTGCACGAAACCCATGCCACCACTGTCTTGATTACACAGCATACTACGCAGACATCTCGGTTGGATCAGTAGGCGCGCCGGATGGGTGGAACTCAGTAATCGTCAGAAACGAGATCGGAGAGAAGTATTTGAACAAGGTGAAGGGCATCGAGTACATGGACGACCCGAAGCCAGGAATGTTCCTCATAAAGAAACTAGCGGCTCAGAAGCACAAGAATAATGCGCCAAAGGAAGGAGCGGCGCATTAGCCGTGCTTTTTATATCGGGCGCTTTCAGCCGTACCATATAGGGCATCACGCCGTCCTTACAGGCATCGCCGGCGAGGTCGATGAGATTGTGATCGGGATTGGCAGCGCACAGCGCAGTCACGAGGTCGAGAATCCATTTACGGCAGGCGAACGTGTAGTTATGATCTCACGTTCGCTGAAAGATTTAGATATTGATTGTTACGTAATTCCGATAGAGGATATACAGCGAAATGCGGTCTGGGTCTCGCATGTGAAATCCATGACTCCGCATTTCGATCTTGCGTATACGAACAACCCGCTCGTCTTCAGGCTCTTTGAGGAGGCAGGGGTTATGGTCAAGCGTTCTCCTATGCACCAGCGTGAGACGTATTCCGGAACCGCTATCCGAAAGAAGATGCTGACTGGTGAAGGGTGGGGAAATCTCGTGCCAGACGCTGTTGCTCGCGTGATTGAGGAAGTCGGAGGGGTTGAGCGGCTACAGGAGATCGCACGGGATGATGTGTGGTAGGTGTAGCAATTATATCTTCAATCTATCTGGCTTTGTAGGTGGTCTTGTCACACCATTATGTACTTTCTTCTGTCCCGACTTTTCTACCGCCGGTATTCTGATCCGTTTTGCGCTTGCCACCACGCTTCAGACTTGGCGTGGGTATGTGCATCACCATGCATAGCCAGTTTGGCTTTGAGTTCCATTATGTGCCCTTTAATCGACTCGTTTTAACGCTTAAGTTGCCTGATTATCTCATCTTTATCCATCGTCCTCTTGAGAGCGAGATGCTGTTATAATATAGAAGTTTTTTGGTCAAAAATGTGCTTTAGATCGATACGGAAGAAATGTGGAGTGGAGCAGGGGTTATGACAAGAGGAGCAAACACATACAAAAAAAAGTAAAGGTGCGTTTATGCACCTTACGCTGGCTTGTCGTAGAGCTTTGTCTTGGTCAGCAGGTTGCCTGCCCCTGCGTGTGGCTGGCGGAATAGCGTGTCGTTCACCTTCTCGATCTCACGTGCTTCCCTTGCAAGAACCGCTGCCGCAGTCATCATCTCGTGACCTGCCGCTGCTGTGAGCGAGACTTTCTCAACGTCCTTGTGTATGAAACATGCAGGGAAGTTGATCGCTGCAACCGTGTTTGCCATGTGAAGCGCAGCAAGAGCCTTCGCCTTTGCGTACGGGTTCTCGAAGCATCCGCGCTCAACGCACTTCTCAGGGCTTCCGAGGATGTATGGCAGTTCAAGATCTTTTCCGGACTTGCCAGATGCAACCTGATCGATCACATTGTCAAACGCTTCCTGAATCATGCGGACAGGACCACATGCAGACAAGACCTTCATAGCGTCAGCGTTAAACGACGCCATCTCTGTTGGGTCAAGGAACTCTCTCTTTGCGCCGATCAGCGGGTCGACCTTCAAGATAATCGATCCAAAACCAGCATCCTTCAGCGCCTGACGTCCATCCTTCTTGTCAGGTCCATCTGAAACGATGATTGTTGGCGTGTCCTTGTAGATCTCCCGTGCCGCGGTCGGTCCGGGTGCGCCCGCATTCGGGCTGATCATAACAACAAAATCAGGGTCCCAGTGCTTGATCAGAGCCTCAGTATCCTTTGCCTCATCCTTGCCCATCTTCGCGCCGGTACCAAGCGTTCGTACCATAATACCTTTTCTTGCTGCAATCTCGTCAAGAACAAGGTCAATTACCTGGGACATCCCAAGATTCCCAAGTTTTACAAATCCAATCTTTACGTCACCCATTATGGATCACCGAATTTAGGTATCATGGTTATGCGATATAAGGCTATTGATCGGCTGCGAGGGCGTCAAAAACGCCCCCTCCGCAGCATGGAATAGACCAGCCACGCGCCGATGATGCCCGACAGCACAAACCCACTGGCGCCAAGCACCGGAACCCCACAGACAAGCGGTTTCATGCCCGACTGGATGATCAGCGCAGAGGCAAGGATGAGCGCAGAGAGGATCATACTCGATGAGATACGGTTGCTCATGAGATCGAGTTCGGATACGATATGGTCAAGCCCGTGATGCTCAAATTCAAGACGCAGCGTCCCCCGTTCAGCCCGCAGGAGAATCTGGTCTACCCTGTGCGGAAGCCCACGCACAAGCCGCCCGAATCCAGGTAACATCCGCAGCCACTCACGTATGATCCGCGCCGGATGCATACGCTTGAGCGCCAGATTCCGTATAAACGGCTTTGCCAGGTCTTTGAGGTTATAATCAGGATCAAGCTGTGAACAGACCTCTTCTTCGATCATCAACGCTTTTGAGAGGAGTATGAGGCTGGGTGGCACAGTTCCATGGTGTGTCATGACCATGTCGATCATTTCACGCATCATAACACCGGTGTTCACATATCGCAGTGACTTTCCGTAGTATTTGTTGATCATGTTCGATATCTCAAACCTGAACTGCGGGAGATCAATCTCGTCGTAATTGATGACGCCTGCGTGTGCAAGCACGTCGATCACAGTATCTGGATCGTTCTCTGAGAGTGCGATGAAGAAGTCCACAAGGTCGTCCCTGGTCGCCCGGTCAAGATGCCCGATCATCCCGAAATCGATGAACGCCACGACATTGTCCCTGCCCTTCATCACAAACACGTTCCCCGGGTGCGGATCTCCGTGAAACGCGCCGTGCAGGAATATCTGCTTCAGAAAAGAGGTTGCAAAATTACGGGAGATGATTTTACGATCCATGCCCGCATTATCCAGTTCCTCGAGGCTGGAAACCTTGATTCCATCGATGAATTCCATCGTCAGCACCTGCCACCTGGTATAGTCCCAGTAAACTGTTGGGACATGTACCGTAGCATCGCCGACGAAGTTTTCTCGGATTTCGTCCGTATTCTGTGCTTCGACCGTGTAATCGAGCTCTGCGTAGATGATGCGCTCGAACTCAGATATGAACCCAACCGGATTGAACGCTCTCGCCTCTTCGATGTGCTGATCCGCAAAACGTGCGAGATCATAGAGAATCCGGAGGTCTGCGTCGATGACCTCCCTCACGCGGGGGCGCTGCACCTTCACAACGACCTTCTCGCCACTGTAAAGCGTTGCAAGATGCACCTGACCGAGAGATGCTGATGCGAACGGCTGGTGCGAGAACGATGCAAAGATATCGTCGATCGACTCGCCGAACTCCTCTATGATGATGCCGCACACCTCACTATAGCCAAATGGTGGCACCGTGTCCTGCAACTTTTCAAGCTCTGTTATATACTCTTTTGGGATAATATCGTATCGCGTGCTCAGGATCTGCCCGAACTTGATGTAGGTCGGTCCGAGTTCCTCGAGCATCAGCCTGAGCCTTTCAGGGTCAGAGAGTTCAAGATGGACCTTCGGTTCCCTTGCAACACGGTCCTTTAGTGACCGTGCCGGGTGGAGATTGAACCGATCGACCAGATATCCGAAACCATACTTGATCGCAACTTTTGTGAGCGTCCTGTACCGGTGAATCTGTTTTTTGCTGATTCTCCGCATCATCACAAGTCAATCTGTTATGATGGTAGATATGTATGGCGATGTTATGCATGGTGAGCATGGCGATGTAGAATTGGGTAAAAACTGCCCGTTGGGCGGGGCGGGCGATATGCTTTTTCCATAAATGAAAATGTTGCATAGGGTGACTGGACTGTACAGTGTGCCGATTCACCACAACCTAAATACGGGGCACGTACTCTCACTTGACTTTCAAACATATACGGAAAATCGATAGCCGAAGCCCTCACCCACATAGCCCTCACCAATCTCGTGAAATCTCGTGGTTTTTTCGCCTCGGCTAAACATATAATATGGTGGTTTACTTAAGCCTATACTCAACCGACCATCCAAATTATCCCAAACCCTTAAGATATTACATGATAATATAATCAAACATATTCACTAAGCAGAGGGTTTTATCATCAAACAGGAAATATGGATCGAGAAATACCGACCAACGAAACTGTCAGATGTGGTCGGGCAGGCTAACACGATCGGGCGGCTGATCTCTTATGCACATACAAGGAATCTGCCACATCTGATGTTTACAGGTCCGCCCGGAGTCGGAAAGACCGCATCTGCCGTATCCATAGCAAGAGAACTCTTTGGTGATACGTGGCATTCCAATTTTACCGAATTAAACGCAAGTGACGAGCGCGGCATCGACGTGGTGCGGCACAAGATCAAGAACTTTGCAAGAATGTCGCCGGTCGGAGACGCTGAATTCAAGATCATATTTCTGGATGAGGCTGATGCGCTGACGTCTGACGCCCAATCTGCGCTGCGCAGGACGATGGAGAAGTACACGCAGACGTGCAGGTTCATACTGTCGTGCAATTACTCATCACGGATCATAGAGCCGATTCAATCGAGATGCGCGGTCTACAGGTTCAGTCAGGTCGCAGATGACGCAATCGAGGAGAGGGTCCGGTATATCGCAGACTGCGAGCATCTCGACATCACAGACGAGGGGGTTGAGGCAGTTACGTACGTTGCCCGCGGCGATATGCGAAAAGCAATCAATGCACTGCAGGCGGCAGCAATGCTTGGCACGACCATCGGTCGGGATGACATATACCAGATAACAGCAACAGCGCGTCCCGAAGAGATCAAGAAACTAATCCTCTGTGCGTACCGGGGAGATTTCGCAGAATCTCGCCGGGGGCTGGATGATTTATTGACCAAACAGGGGTTGTCTGGCGAGGATATTGTTGGGCAGATATATCGGGCGATATTTGATATCGCGGAAATCCCGGACCGTAAAAAGGTTGAATCGATAGATAAAATTGGAGAAATAGATTTCAGGATAACGGAAGGTGCAAACGAGCGGATACAGCTTGATGCACTTTTATCATGGTTTGTACTATCGGGGACTAATTAAATTGGAGATTATAATGAACGATCGAGTACCTACAGGAATACCCGGGTTCGATGAACTGTGTGGAGGCGGACTGATCAAAGACCGGACCTACCTGCTGGCAGGGACATCGGGTACCGGCAAAACGAACTTTGCGTTCCAGTTTCTGTGCAATGGAGCCACCCAGTACGGCGAAACCGGCATATTTGTCGCAACCGAGGAACGTCCTCCGCAGATTCGCGAGAATCTTTCGAGGTTTGGATGGGACGTTGCGACGCTTGAAGAGCGTGAGGAGCTTGCGATCATCGATGCTTGTTCCACGAAGATTGGCATCCCGTCACAGGAGCGGTATGTGGACGTGCGCCCGTTTGATATGCGTGCCACACTTGACCAGATCATTGAGATACAGGATGCAACCGATGCAAAACGCGCTGTGATCGATTCGAGCACGTCCATCGGATTTCATTTTCAGGATCCGTCAAAAATCAGGATCGAACTGCTAAAACTGAGCACGACCCTTGAGATTCTGGGGCTGACAACAATCTTGACCTGTGAGATTATTGACGACACCATGCAGAGCAGGTTTGGCGTCGAGAACTTCGTGACCGAGGGCACGATCATGCTGTACAACCAGCGACGCAAGAACGTGCGTGTCCGCAGCATGGAGATCTTCAAGATGCGCGGATCCGACCACAGCAAGGACATTCACCCGTACGAGATCACATCGACAGGCATAGTCATACATCCACACGAAGAGGTCTACTAAGGTAATGGGGCATCATGAACCAGGGTCAACGGGGATGCGGCTCCACTATATTTTCCATCTCGATCCGACAGAACCTGTGTTTCTGGCAGAAAACAGCTTCTACGACCAGAAGCGATCGCCACTCACATGGCGTTACCTCGAAGAACTCGCCGCGGTTGCAGGCAGCAGTAGCAACAATAGTTCCGTACAACTGATCGATCCGGGTAGCAGCACCCCAATTGCAGTAGCGGTTTACGTGCATTCACAGGGCACCTGCCACTGGCTCGTGCTCACAAACGTGATCTCAAAGGACACGCGTTTTCCAGGAAAGATATCTGACATCTTTGGCAGCCGAAGTGAAATTATTGAAACAAACGCATCTGATATACGCGAGGCAGTAATCGAGTATTATTCCATATTTCTTGCGAACAGGTGGCTATGCGAATCCTGCGCACGCGAAGAGATGCCTTATCTTGATCTTGGGGCGATGGTGTCGGTGCGTGAACTACTGAATGAAACACCGGGGAGTGAAACTGGAAAATCCGATCAGCCGGATCAGGACGTGCGAAACAAGCGTTTGACGCGTCTTATTCGCAAAGCAACATCCGGAAAAGGATTTGATCCTGCCAGCGCAGATGTGCTTGAGATCTGCTGCGGAGACGGGTGTGCCACAGGTGTGCTCCGCGAGATCGGCTGCGACCCGATCTGCATCGATCATGATATGTGCGACATCTGTGACGGACTGAAGAGCGGGGCGCTCCATGATGCGAGATCAATTGTTCTTGACGCCGCAGAACTTTCGTCGTTCTTTGATCAGGAGTTTGACTGCGTGGTAGGGTTCATGATCGGTCCTATCCAGCCATTTAACGAGGCGCTGTGGGCGGCGGTGCTGCACGAATCCATAAAAGTCATGCGAACGCCGGGGTTGTTAATCTTCACGTTCCACAACAAGGAAGAGCTTCTGTTTGCCACGGATGTGCTCGATGATTGTGTAATCGATGTGAAGATACTTGAAAACACACCGGATATTGGATATGACCGGTGGGTATATGTTGGTTTAGTGAAATGAGGTAGAAAATACATGGAAATTACAAACGAAACACAGATTATAACTATCTGCCCGGCTTGTTCGTCACAGGAGCTTCATGACGTGCTGAAACGGCGTGGCAGTGATCAACTGGTGCGCTGCACAGAGTGCGGCAGCGTTCATAACGTCGCCTTGCAGACGCGGGCAGCCCCGGAGACTCTGAGCGTCAGGATCATTGTGAGCGCGGGCGAGGACTCGACACAGTACAACATCGAACTGCCGCTTGATCATGAGGTCTACACTGGCGACGAACTGCTTGTGGACGATCCGTCTGCGGACGAGGTGCATCTGGCAGAGGTTGCCTCGGTCGAGTCACGCGGAGCGCGGGTGATATCGGCTATCGCTGCCGACATCGATACGATCTGGTCACGGGCGATCGATAAGGTGACTGTGAAGGTGGCGATCCACAACGGCAAAAAAACCCGGTCGGTCGGGCTGCAGGAATACGGGGACCGGGAGTTTACGGTTGGTAGTATCGAGGATATTTCCGGAAGCAGATGCAGGATTGTCAGAATCAAGACCCGGGAACGTGGATTTCGGAAATATGCCGGCAATATTGTCCGTGCGAAGGATGTTAAGCGGATCTTTGCAGAACGGGTCTAAATCTGGCAGCGTCCTGAACCGGGGCTTATCTATGCACCAGATCCGGACATGCCCGGTATCCTGTGGAATTTCGGGGCTGTCACGTCATCTGAGGTTACATAAGATTCAATGAATCGTTTAAGCAGGTTGTAAGTAAAATCCGGGGAATCGGTGTTCATCTGTGGATGAAAGCTTTTATCGGCCACAGATTTCATATATGGGCATGGATTAAAGGTTATTTTTCAAAGAACGAGATTCGTTCAAGAGATTTCATACCATATTTGAGTGTATCTGATCGCACCACCGGCAAAGATGTGCTCCAAACACTTGTGTAATGTGACCGCCCCCTATTTACCGATATTATCGATTACCCGATTTGGCGATACCGGTGACGCGTGGCAACCACACCTAAAAAACACAAAAGCCAAAACCTTTAAAGGGTTTCCTTGCGTATTATCAATATGGGGATCAGGTTTTGGTGCCGTCGTGGGCAGCGAACCAGGGAGTGAACTCGTGAATGGGACAAAATATTCATCAGTATCCACCACGCTTGCGATCGGCGGTGTCGAGCTTCCGAACCGGATTGTGTTTTCTGCGTGGCAGGTGAATTATGCGAATATGGACGGAACGGTCTCGGATAAACTTATGAATTTCTACACGGCGATCGCGGACTGGGGTTGCGGCTGCAGTACAGACTGCAGAAGATCGGATATGACATCAAGATACATGATACAACATGAAAGGAGAAACAGATAATGCAAGGCGCTTATGAGAAGATACCCGTGCTCAAGATCGGTGATTTCCTAATCACATCGATTCAGGTCGCACTTCACGACAAACTTGCGCTGGGGTTACAGGACGACATCCTGGCTAAGATACAGGAGACGAATGCGAAAGGGCTAATAATCGATGTGACGGCGATTGACGTCCTTGACAGCTTCATAACAAGGATACTTGTGGAGATTGCAAAGATGGCAAACATCATGGGAGTCAAGACCGTTCTCGTGGGAATGCAGCCAGCAATCGCCATAACGCTCGTTGAGTTTGGGATGGAGCTAACCGGGATACAGACCGCGCTCAACCTTGAAAAGGGATTGGAACTTCTTGAGAAGCTTTCCCATGAAGAATAAAGGGATATATAGTGATAATATGCCTGATACTGAAGAAACTATACCAATTAAGGACGAGTATGACATAGTGACTGCCAGATCGGCTGGAAAGAAGATCGCTTCATCAACAGGGTTTGGGCTCGTGGACCAGACACGGATATCAACAGCCATATCCGAACTGGCACGAAACATTCTGCGGTATGCCGAGACTGGGACTGTGTATGTCCGACAGGTGACCGCAGACGGGAGGGGCGGTATCGAGATCGTGGCAGAAGATCATGGTCCGGGAATTGCAAATCTCGATCTTGCGATGACCGATGGTCATACCACGGGCGGAGGGCTTGGGGCAGGGCTTCCTGGAACAAAGCGGTTGATGGACGAGTTTGGGATCGATACCGAGGTCGGGCGCGGTACAACCATCACGACGCGAAAGTGGGTGTAGTAGTATGGTCGATGATGGTGGACTGCGCGAGCAGTATTCCAAACTTTTGAAACAGTTTTTGGAGTCAGGTGACGCTCGATATATGTTAGATATTGAAATTATGTCCAAGAAATGCGTCAGGGCTAATATCGGACCTGATTATATGCTTGAGGCACACCTGAATACGCTCAATGACCTCGCCGCCGAGTTTTCGATCACAGAGACCGTTCGCATGTTTAACAGCGCATCTGAACCGTTGATCCAGTTGATGATGGGTTATGCAACCGCATACCACGAATACATCGATATGCATGAACAGCGGTACCAGCGCGAAAAGGAACTCTCAAACAAACTGAATGATGCAAACCGGCTTCAGGAGATGTTTATTAGTATCATGAGCCATGACCTGCGGAGTCCGCTTTCCGCAATCGTTGGTTACAGTGAGCTGATCGAGATGCGATCGGAGGATGATGTGAAGATCCATGGTTTTGCAAACAAGATAGAGAACGCCGCACTGGATGCCGATCGAATGATTGAAAACATGAGAACTTATTCCAAACTAAAAAGAGGGCTTTCTGATGAAGATTTTAATGATATCGATCTTTGCGAGATGTTAACTGAAATATTAAGTTTCTTGGATGAAAAAATAAAAGAACATGGCACAGTAGTTGATATAAAATATCAGACGGATGGGAGATATCCTGTGCATGGAACCGGGTTCTTGCAGAACGCATTTATTAATATCATCGACAATTCGATCAAATATAGCCCAAAAAATTCGGCGATCACCCTGACAATCGATGAAGATGATTCTGGCTGGAGATTTGGGGTGGCAGATCACGGGGATGGCGTACCTGATGAGATGAAGGAATCGGTATTCGAGCGTTTCGTGCGGAATAATAAGCGCGGGATCAAGGGAAGTGGAATCGGGCTTGCGATCACGAAATATGCGGTAGAGCTTCACCACGGGAAGGTCTGGATCGAGGATAACCCGGGCGGGGGCTGCATATTCAATATATTGGTGCCAAAAGCATGAAAATCGAAGTAATTACGATACCAAAGGAAGGCGAAACCGAGAACGGCGACGCGTACTTTGTGAGGGAAACAGACGGATGCACCGTACTTGCGGTGATCGACGGAATCGGGCACGGGGATCTTGCGCACGCGGCATCGCAAAAAGTGGTTGAGTGCCTTGAGGCGTGCTGCAACCCGGATATGAATTCGGATCAGGATCTGGATTTTGCGATCCGGAGCTGCCACGAAGCGCTGCGATCGACAAGGGGTGCAGTGCTTGCCATTGCACGTGTCGTGGATGACTATATCCGGTTTGTAGGCATTGGGAACATAACCGCGCTGAAGGTTCGGGACGGGGAGTCTCATTTCACATCGATGAATGGAATCGTCGGGCGTAATCTTAAGAATGTGAAAGTTTTTTCATATCCGTACAATGAAGGTGACACCATCATGATGTATAGCGACGGGATACGCGGGCTTGATACTATAAATTATGACCTGTCTCTTGATCTCCACGAACTCGGAACGGCAATCCTGTTGGATCATCGCGTCGATGACGATTCCACGATCCTGCTTGCAAGGTAACCTATCTATCGCACGATCTTGGATATGTCGAGTTCAAGAATGTCTTCGGCACCAAAGTGCTTCAATTCAGGAATCAGGGTGTTTACAGTCCCTTTTTCGACCACTGTCTCGATTGCATAATATTCCGAATTATATAGTTTGGATACAGTCGGCATCTTTAACGCTGGCAGCGCGCTGATCACATCATCGAGTCGGTCAGCCGGCACATTCATATTCAGTAGCACCTTGCCACGAGCTTCAATGACAGAAAGAAGCAGCATACGGATCTCCTCGATCTCTTTTCGCTTTGCGGGATCATTCCAGCTATCTTTGTTCACGACCAGTTTCGTAACCGATTCAAGCATCACGTCGATGATCTTTAAGTTGTTTTTTCGGAGCGTGGATCCTGTTTCGGTCACATCGACCACGACATCCATTAGATCCGGAACCTTCGCCTCAGTTGCGCCGTAAGAGAAGTGGATATCCACGGGAATTCCAAGTTTTTCAAAATAGTCTCTGGTGATATTCGGATACTCGGTCGTGACTCTGCTACGCGGCTTAATCTCCTGCGTGGACTCAATCCCCCGATTATCAGGCACCGCGATCACGATCTTAACGATTCCTGCACCCTGCTTGCTGTAGGGCAGGTCTGCGATCTCGACAACGTCTGCGCCAGACTCGATCACCCAGTCGTGCCCGGATATGCCCACATCGAAGTAGCCCTCTTCAACATAACCCGGAATCTCCTGCGGACGCAGGATCTTCACTTTCTCGATCCGCGGGTCCACGATTTTTGGATTATACTCTCGATCCGTCCTCTTGATCTCGAGATCTGCCTGTTTGAATAATAGGAGTGTCTGCTCCCCGAGGCTGCCTTTTGGTATTGCTATGTTTATCATCAAGTGTTAATCTGGTCTATCTCACTAATAGTTTTCTTAGGGGCATTGAGAGTTTTTGAATTTATTTAGAATAGTACAACCTTGCTTTGAAAGCTACGCAAAAACAAAGGCTTAGCCACCTGTTTTTTGTTGCCACCAACAGATTCTGGATAATCCGCCCCGGCATCTTATGAGATTCACGCCCTTCCAGTGTATCACGCAGTCAGGAGTTGCGCCGCATCTTTTGCAAAGTACGTGATAATCATGTCAGCGCCCGCACGCTTGATCGAGAGCAATGATTCGCATATCGCCTGATCGCGATCGAGCCACCCCTTCGCACCGGCAGCCAAGATCATCGCATACTCGCCGCTCACCTGATATGCAGCCGTGGGCATCGAAAACGTGGTCTTGACCCGGTGCAGGACATCAAGATACGGGAGCGCTGGCTTCACCATCACTATGTCGGCACCCTCATCTATGTCCAGTTCAAGCTCGCGCATCGCCTCATTTGAGTTTGCAGGATCCATCTGGTACCCGGAGCGGTCTCCAAACGCGTATCCCGAATCCGCTGCCTCTCGAAACGGTCCATAGAAGCATGAACAGTACTTGGCGGCGTAGGACATGATCGGAGTGTCTGTGAACCCATCGATATCAAGAGCGGTCCTGATCGCGCGTACCATGCCATCCATCATGCCGGATGGTGCAACAATGTCAGCACCTGCCCGGGCATGGCTTGCTGCAACTTTCCCGAGAAGAGGTAGCGTCGGGTCATTGAGCACCCGCTCTGCATCATAATCGACGATGCCACAGTGCCCGTGCGCGGTGTACTCGCACAGACAGACATCGGTTATAATGAGTAGATCATCCGTTTCAGACCGGATATTTTGTATTGCCTGCTGAATAACGCCATTATCGTCGTAAGCGCTCGTCCCCTCTTCGTCCTTTATTTCAGGTATCCCGAAGAGGAGAATTGCCGGGATTCCAAGATCTTCAATCTCATTTGCCTCATCCGCGACCCCGTCCAAGGGGATCCGATATTGGTCTGGCATGGATTCAATCTCTACTGGTTTTTCGATAGTTTCATCCACGAAGATTGGGCAGATCAGGTCATTTACGGAAAGCTCTGTTTCAACCACGAGATTTCGTATTCCAGGCTGCCGCAACCTGCGCATCCGTGTTTTCGGGAACATAGCATCATATATTAGGGTCGCATCGATGATTAATCCTTCGACTGCCGGAGGGCGCCGCGCCATCGTATGTCGCCATAAACCTGGCCCCTCCATTACACTTTAATGTCAAGCACCCGATTATATTAATATGCCCGAACAGCAGGACTACCTCGAGAATTACACGAGCGTAAAAAGCATCGTGCGTGAGGCGTTGCCGTTTGAACTCATATACACCGTCGGTGGAGTCTTTGCTGGCATTATTCTAGTTCAGATGACTGATCAGATTGAGATGATTCCTGGGCTTCTGGTACTCGTGCCTGCGATACTTGGAATGCGCGGCAACATCTCGTGCACACTCGGATCCCGGCTTGGCAGCGCGATACACCTTGGATTGATCAATAAGATCGAGCGCAACCCGGAGCTGATTGGCAATGTGGCAGGTTCGCTTACGCTTAGCCTGATCATGTCGATTGTGCTTGGAATTCTCGCGCACCTCTTCACGATCGCTCTTGGGATGCAGAGTGCCGGCATAGGGGTGCTCGTTGCGATAGCGGTCTTCGCAGGGGTACTATCAGGTATCGTCCTCTCCGCCATCGCTGTAGTCATAACCATCGGTGCATTCAGGCGCGGTCTTGATCCGGATAACATCACAACGCCCGCTCTTGGAACGCTTGGCGATATCGTCACGATGTTTATGATTTTTCTGGCGGTGAAGGAGGTGACCTGGATATGGCATATTACACTGTAACCGGAATCGTGAAGCGCGGCATTCCTGTTCTTTGCGTTGCTGCGATCATTGGCACGATGGCAGGACAGATGCTTCAGTTAAGGCAGGAGTTGTTAATCAATTTTTCCGTGCTTTTGATACTGATTCCCCCGTTAATTAAGATTGGCGGCGATACCGGATCGATTCTTGGAGCAAGACTCTCAACAGCATTTCGTCTCGGTCTTGTGGACTCAATAGGAAGTGTGGTGGTCAGGAATAGCGTTCTTGCGTGCCTGCTGATTGGATTTGTCGCCTGTCTGATGTTAAGCGTGGTTGTCTGGATGGCAGCTATCGCATTAAACATCGACGTCGTGTATGGTACGCTGCTTAAACTAACACTGGTCGCCGGATCCATCGATATTGCCGTGGTCTTTGCACTAACGATCTGCATCGCATTTCTGGCGCATAAGTACGGTCTTGATCCTGACGACGTTGTGATACCGATCACCACCTCGATCGGTGACATCGTAGGGATTGTGTCAGTCTTTGTCGCAATCCGGATGGTGATGTGACCCACATGTAGTATTAGGTACATGTTGGTGAGCAATACTTTGAAATGCTGGCGTATTCCTAACAATTGTCCACCATATAACCCCGGATCGCATCATCGGGTGGTCTAACCGTCAGGCAGTCCGGCATCCGACAACGCATTTTCCGTGTTTCACCGTGACAGGATGCGTTACCGCACCCGCGCCACACCAATCGGCACATGGTGCACCACATACCACAAATCCAAACCTTTCTTTTGTCATGCGTTATAATCACACTGACATGGATTACGAGGTCGTTGTGGTTGGGGCAGGACCTGCCGGCTGTCTGGCAGCGAAGTACGCTGCGAAGAACGGGGCAAAGACGCTCATCATCGAAGAACACGCATCCATCGGGTCGCCTGTGCAGTGCGCGGGGCTGCTGAGCGTAAACGCAGTCAGTGAGTGTGAGATAGTTCCTGACAGCCGTTTCCATCCGATCACCGGTGCGTTTGTCTATGCGCCTGACGGACGGCGGATTTGCATATCAGGGGGCGAGATCAAGGCGTACGTGGTCGATAGGAGGCTCTTTGACCGCGCGCTTGCGCAGGATGCGGTCAGAGAAGGCGCAGAAATACTCATGCGGACACGCGCTGTCGGTATGGATACCCGGGATCGGGGAAATCGCGCTGATCACAGAAAGATTCTCCACATCCTGACCGAAGGGGAGCCAGACACGATCAAGGCAGACGTTATCATCGGAGCCGACGGGATCAAGAGCCGTGTTGCACGTTGGGCTGGCATTGACACGCCAAAAACGATCCTTTCAGGCGCACAGCTAAGTACGGTTTACGATTTCGACGAGTCCCATTTTGTTGAGATATTTCCGGGATCGTGTGCGCCAGGCTTTTTTGCATGGGCGATTCCGTGCCATGACGGCGCACGGATCGGGCTTGCGGTCAGACCAAAACCGCAACAGATCATAGGATCAAGATCCGAATCAGAGACTGGATCAGTGGTGGAACCCGGGGCGGGAGCCGGGTCCGGGATAGTAACTGGCTCTGCATGGGATTATCTGCAACGTTTGGTCTCAGAGCACCATATCATATCGGGAAAGTGTCATTCCGGCATCACAGGGATCGTGCTTGGTGGAATACCGATTGGCGCACCGCAGAAAGCAGTCGCAGATGGCGTGCTGATCACCGGTGACGCTGCAGGACAGGTTAAACCAACATCAGGAGGTGGTGTGTATCCCGGCGCAATCTGCGCGAAGATCGCCGGAAAGGTAGCTGCGGATGCAGTCATGGATGGCGACACGTCTACCAAGCGGCTTGCAGTGTATGATCAGCTCTGGAGAGCGAAGATCGGGAGAGAACTAGTGATCGGAAAGAGAATTAATGAATGGATGGTAAATCTCAGCGATTCAAGGATCAATCGATTGATTGAAGTGATGGATGACGATGAATTGCTGGATCTAATCAGGCGATATGGCGATATGGATCATCCGTCAGTTGTCGTGCGAAAACTTATGATGAACCGGAAGAGCGTGGGTGTTTTTGCAAAACTGATCCGGATGCTGTGAATGGTACAAAAACACCAAAAAGAATGCGTGTTTAGCTAACCACAGGATTACACGGATTTCCACGAGAAAGCATGGAGAAGTAAGATATAAAATATAAAACTAACCAAGATACTTGGTCTAACACCCGACTCTTGTGTTGATCTCGTGAAATCTTGTGGTTTTTCACATCAGCTAAACACATACAAAAAGAAAACGAGAACTACCGCCACTTCAGAACAACCCCGTAAACGAGAGCGTTTCACGGCACTTTGACGAGATAACTCCGCTGCCGCACATAGACAACGCTTACACCAGTATCGCGCAATCTCGCCTTCAGTTCAGCGTCGTTGGTCAAAACAGCAGCACCCATCCTATCGGCAAGCGCGAGAATGGCGTCATCGACATTTCCAGCAGTCTCGACGATCTTGCACCGGTCTAACAGTGATATAGCAACGCGGGCAGCGATTTGATCCACACATCTTCCAGACGATGCAAGCCGCTCCAGTTCACGCACCACGCCAGACGGCACAAAAAACTCGTCAAAGTCGAGCGCGGTAAGATCTGAAAATATATCGACACCCAACTGCACCGGAACCATCAGCGCATTGGTGTCGAGAACAATCTTCATCCAACTAGCTCGCCAACCCCGATCAGGCGCCACCTGGCTCCGATTTGTCTTGATATCGCAACTCTTGCCCCGATCTCAGCGCATACGGGACGTTTTAGCCGGACGCTGATAGTAGAGCCGCGCGTGCCTGCGACGATGCCAACAGTGGTCGCGGTTCCAATGTTTAACATCAATGGCTCGTTTACGCGGATGGCATCGACCACAGCGCTGTCACTCGATCCGACGACCCACTCAAGAAGCGTGGTGTGCATCTTGAACGATTCCCAGACCGGGGGCAGCGTACCGGGTTTACCAGCAATCTGACCGGTGAGCTGGTCGCTTTTTGTCATTGCCGAGTCCAGTTTCGTACCAATCGCAAGAAGTCCACCAGGAGTTGCTTTTTTCTGCTTTTTCCCACCCGTGATTATGTTTGTGACCTCTGTCGTGATTGGGATCCACTGCACACTACCAATCTGCTCGACCCGCCGCCCGGGTCTGATCTCGATTTCATCACCGACGCGCAAATTGCCCTGGCTGAGCGTGCCGCCGATAACGCCGCCGATCAGTTGCTCAGGGGGTATACCCGGTCGGTTAACATCAAACGACCGTGCAACCAGAAGGCGCATCGGTTTATCCAAATCAGGCACAGGAGTTGGGATTACCTCTTCGAGTATCTGAATTAAAAGATCAATGTTTATCCCTTGTTGCGCAGAAATTGGGACAATTAGAGCATTTTCTGCAACTGTGCCCTTAACAAACTTCTTTATATCATTATAATGCTCGACCACGTCCTGTTTTGATACTAGATCAAGTTTATTGTGAACGATTACGATATTTTCGATCCCAATGATATCAAGCGCCATCAGGTGTTCTCTTGTCTGTGGCTGCGGGCAGGGTTCATTCGCTCCGATCACGAGCACTGCACCATCCATAATGGCAGCGCCTGATAGCATTGTAGCCATCAAGGTCTCGTGACCTGGTGAATCGACAAACGAAACCATGCGCAGTTCCTCAGTCGCTGCGCCGCAATGCTGGCATTTCTTTTCCACGGTGTAACACAGCGGTTCTTCGCATTTCGGGCATCGCCTGAAGGTGATATCTGCATAGCCCAATCTTATCGAGATACCTCGTTTCAGCTCTTCGCTATGCTGATCCGTCCACACCCCGGAGAGCGCGCTTACGAGCGTGGTTTTTCCATGATCGACATGCCCGACCATGCCGATATTAACACAGGGCTGTTTCAATCGTTTATATCCTCCAGAAACTTCTGTACCATACTATCCGCGGCAGTTATAAGAAACTTGTGGGTAAGAGATGGCTCTCTCTGTAATTCGCGTTGCAATAATTTCGTAGATATATCTTGCCTGTGTGGCGTTAAGTGCTTAAGGATCCTAAATAGCGCGAATAAACGAATTTTACGAATGCTAAATCGGAATAAATTTGTGGGGTTTGTCCAAACGCGTGATTTGTGATAAAAACTGTTAGAAATAGACCAAATTCTTGATAAACTCATCGAAACCAGAGTAGAGCGAGTTTTGGTAAATAACCGATATAACTGGTCGTTTGAACACCTTCACGCGAGATGTTAGATAGCCGGTGTTTTCTAAAGCCTTTGACGATAACCGCCAACAGCGAGAAAAATAGACCGAACACTGTAACTCATGTCCGGGACGATTGGGGGCAAGCAATTTTGTGCAACTGCTGCCCCATTCAGTCTACTCAGCCACCTTGACCATACACGGTCGGATCACCTTTGACTTATATTTGTACCCGCGCTGCAGTTCCTCTACAACAGTGTCGCTTGCAACGTCGCTCTGCACTTTAGCAACAGTCTCGTGTATGTGCGGATCAAAGGTCTCGCCGACCGCCACGATGTGCACAACATCCTCTTTTTCCAGCACAGCCCATAACTGCTGGAAAATCATCTCTATTCCCGTTTTGACGGCGTTTACATCATTGTTTTGCTGGACCGAATCAAGAGCGCGATCGAAATTATCGACCACGTCGAGCAATGATAGAATAAGCTCTTCATTCGCATATTCAATCGAGTCCACCGTTTCTTTCGCGGTTCTCTTCTTGTAGTTTGCAAAATCTGCCTGGAGCCTCTGTAATTGTGCGAAGCTCGAGTTTGCTCGCTCTTCGCACTTTTCTAGACTCTCTGTTAGCTGTTGCAACTCTTGCTGCGTTTTGGCATCAGCATCCTCTTCGATCACATCATGAGCCTCTTCGCGGGTCCCTGCATCCTTGTGATCGATATCAGTACCGATCATAGTCGTGTGCTGATTGACCCGGTCCCGGAGCTAGTTCCCTGCGTGTGGTCGCAAATATATCATCGATCTTGAGAATCATGGCTACGGCATCGGTTGCAGATTTCAGGGACTGGGTTTTCACGCGGAGTGGTTCGATGATACCCTGCTCATACATATCCACGACCTCGCCGCTGTACACATTGATGCCGGACGAAATGTTACCTTCGATGTGTTTTGACTTAAGAGTGGTCAACAGATTCTCTGCGTCAAAACCGGCATTGTCCGCAAGTGTGTAAGGGATTGTTTCCAGCGCATCGGCAAACGCACTCACCGCAAGCTGCTCCTTACCGCCAATAGTTGCGGCATACTTCTTAAGACGCAGCGAAAGCTCGATCTCACATGCGCCACCGCCAGCCGTAACCTCACCATCCTCAATAGTGTCTGCCACGACCCTAAGTGCGTCATTCAGTGCGCCTTCGACGGTGTCCACAACTTGCACGGTGCTGCCGTGTGCGACGATGGAGACTGTGTGCGGACCCGTGCAACCCGTTATATACATCAGTTCCTCGTCTTCGCCGCCCTTTTCCTCAATACGTCCGGCTGTGCCAAGATCGCTCTCTTCGACATCCACGATGTTTGAGATGATCGTTGCGCCGGTTGCCCGCGAAATCGCCTCCAAATCGGCATCTTTGACCCGTGCAACTCCAAGCATCCCGCGTTTGATGAGATAACCCTGCGAAGACTCGGTTATGCTTTTTGCAGTAAATACGACGTTTGTACCGATGTTGTAGAGGCTATCGATGTCTGATTTAATAGAAGCCTCCTCTCCATCATAAAATCCCTGCATCTCGTCTGGAGAACTTATTTTGACTTTATCCTTGCTTTTCCCACCGGGCATTACACCGAATTTTCGGTATTCTATGCTTGACGTTAGCAGTGCTATACGTGCATTCTTGACGATTTTTGGCATGGCATCATTCACGCGAGACTTGTCAAGCACTATACCAGTTATCAGTTCAGAGTCCTCGATGCGCTTGCCAACGCTCGTCTTGATCAGTATGTCGCGGAATACATCAACAGTTCCATTTTCCTCAACTGCCTGTGCCGCCTGCACACACAGAGGTGCCAGAGCAGATCCTTCCTGCAATTTACCAACCATCGCTGTCGATGCGATGTTCTGCAGGATATCTGTGTTATCCCGTGCCACATCGGTTGCAAGTTCGCTAAGTAGCTCCTGTGATTTGCCCTCTGCCAGTTTATATCCTACGCTGACGGTCGTTGGGTGGATGCCTTGATCTACGAGGTTGCCTGCTTTCTTCAGCAGTTCCCCTGCAAACATCACAGCGGCAGTCGTGCCGTCACCTGCTTCCTTTTCCTGCGTACTCGCCACGGCGACGATAGTTTTTGCGCTTGGATGTTCCACATCAATCTTGCGTAGAATGGTCTCCCCATCATTGGTGATTGTAATATCGCCCGCAGCATCGACCAGCATTTTATCCATACCGCTTGGACCGAACGTCGATTTTACTGTATTTGCCACCGCCATGGCAGCAGTGATATTCAGGTGTATCGCGTCCTTCTTCTGTACGCGCTCTTTACTTGGATCTATTACGACTATTGGTTGAGTTATCTGTCCAGCCATTCGGAACCTCCATAATTGGTATGATTTAACTGATAGTACTTCTATAAAAGGATTGCGAAAGGGGGGAGTGCCTGCCCAAATCGTTTCAATGTTTAGGGAGGTTTATGCGAGCAGGCACATGGAGGGAGGGGGGGGGAGTTAGGGGGGAGTTAGGGGGGAATGTGGTAAAAAAGTTAGTTTCCCGCTCGCATATATAACAATTAGACATGATAGTATATAAACTTTGTGGCTCAATAGTTACATAATCGCAGAGTGATAGGTCAGATCACAATAACATGATGCCGACAAAACTACGAAAGATCGTTTCGTTGCCGAGAGCCCCACTCATCTGCACACACTCACAATCTCCTGCCGCTCAATGTCAACAAGCCCCATATCCGTGATCTTGAGCCTCGGTACTACCGGTAGCGCCAGGAACGAGAGCGTCATGAATGGGGACGGCAGCACACACCCGATCTCTTGCATCATGGCATGAAGTCCGCGGAGTTTTGCATCCACCGATTCAACGCTTCCGGCAGATAGTAAGCCTGCAAAGGGTAGCGCGATGCCACCCATGATCTCACCATCATACGCAACAGCGATACCGCCACGCATCGTCCGTATCTCGTTGGCAGAGAGGGCCATGTCCTCGAAGTTAGTGCCAACTACGATCACGTTATGCGAGTCATGAGCGATGCTCTGGGCAAACGCCCCACCCTTGATTCCGAAACCAGAAACAAACCCTCGCCCAATGCCCTCTGCGCTCACGCGGTCTCCATCGTCCCAGCGATTTTCACAGTCGCCACAGCCTCCGCCCCTCCCGTGCCGCTCAATAACCGCGATTGAGAGGATATCCCGCGTGGGATCGGGGTACAGAACGCCATCTTTTGGATGCAGCGTCTCGATTCTCCAATCGGTGAATATCACATCAGGAATCGCAACGATGATATTTGCTTCCACTTCCGTGTCGCTTCTGAGATGCAGGCTCTCGGGATGAATCCTCTTGAACCGAACCGTATCAAAGACCTCTGCCGGGTACATCGGCTTTGGAGCACTGTTAGCTGCCCCACCCACAAAAACACGGTTGATCGCAAAACCGTGAAGATCATCGAGCACCACGAGGTCGGCTTTTCTTCCGATGCTGATTGATCCGATCAGGTGATCGATCCGGTAATGCCTCGCGGTATTGATCGTGCACATTGATATCGCCTCGATCGGATCGATGCCAAGCTCGATCGCAGTTCGTACGTGCGTATCCATGTAGCCCGCGATCAAGTCCTCCGGGTGCCGGTCATCTGAGACAAAGAAGAAGTTGCCAAGCCCAATTCCGTCCCGGACGAGCCGCGGCACAAACTCGCGGAGAGATTTTGCAGCAGACCCTTCCCGCAGCATAACAGCCATGCCCATCCGCGCCTTCTCGATTGCTTCGTCGTACATCAGGGACTCGTGGTCGCTTGTTATGCCTGCGCAGAGATACCCTGCAAGATCGCTGCCAGTCATTCCGGGGCAGTGCCCGTCAGCCCGCTTTCCAAGAAACAGGGCTTCCTCGATCATATCCAGTTTTTCAGGATCTGCGGCAAGCACGCCCGGAAAGTCCATCACCTCGCCAAGCCCGATGACGCCGTCCTGGTACAGCAGTTGCGCAACCGTTGGCGCATCCAGCACCGCTCCGGACGTCTCAAGACTGCTTGACGGGACGCAGGACGGGATCATAACAAAAACGCTTGACGGTAGATCCTCGATCTCGCCTAAAACGAGTTCTATCCCCTGTTTCCCGAGAACATTTGCGATCTCGTGCGGATCAATGATCATACCGGTCGTGCCGTGCCTGATCGCAGCCCCCGCGAAGTTGGTCAGGGTCAACATGCTGGACTCATAGTGCACATGCCCATCGATCAAACCGGGGGAGACGAATTTTCCGGTTATATCGATGATCTCAGTGTCATCGCCAATTTTGTCGGATACGTCCCCGAGTCCAACGATGATGCCATCTCTCACTGCGATATCTGCCCGGAGAAGCTCCTTTGTGTTGACGTTGACAACCATTCCCCCGGTTAGCGCAAGATCTGATTTTATGGTTCCTTTTCCCGCGGAGATCCGTTTGTGTAGCATCATGGTGCTACTTTGATCGAGGGTTGTTGAAGTATCTTTTCGTGTTTTTGGGTTATGGATAGAAGCTTCATTTCGGTCTGGTTGTAGTCATGTACATGCGTGGACAACTTAGGGTAGGAACCACATGGTTACACAGATTTCCACAAGATTTTTGTGTTAATCTCGTGGTTTTATGGCGAATATCCACACAATACTCGAGCAAGTACGTAATCATGCCCCCTGACCGCCGCCGCACCATCAACCGCGAGCTCCAATCTGACCCAATCCCACCAGTACGTCCCTGCACTCACCCTCTCGTCCGTGCCCCTATCGCATGCGCCAGGGCACGAACCAGATGCCCCATCCCTGCTGCGCACAGTGTGCTTCCAATGATCACGCAGATGATGGTTGGGATACCGAGGGTGGCAGCCACAAAACCGGGAAACGACGGATACATTGAGGGGTTGTTCGGATGAATGAACCGCACGTTTCCGAGCATCGATATGGGTATTTCAGCAAAATTATATATAATATAGTATCCAATTATCAGTGCGATAATTCCACATAGGCAATATTGCATAAGTGTCGCAACAGAAACATCCGTATCACCGGCACCCAGCCGACGATCGTAGATGGCAAGCCCCGATCCTCCAAGAAATCCTGCGATCATGGCCGTAACCGGAGCAAAGTAACCCGCGATCACGGCTATGCCCCCGTAGATTATGCCTCCAGCTACGATGCCCAGAAGAATTATCGGAAGTCTCGTTTTGTCTGGCATGTCTGATTCTGATTATCCGGTTATTGATCAGCTGATCATCCGGCCGTAAGATCGTGCGCCTGATCATGGCAGTCAGTGCACTGGCCCCCGCTCCCGTGTGACTGCTCCATCGTATGGCATCCAACGCTTGCGCACGCAACAGTCATCCCGTGATCGGGGTGGCACAGGACGCATTCAATATACGCATGTTCGCTCCCACTCTGCAGCATCGTGTTGAACGGTTCCGCATGACAGTCCACGCACATACCTGATGTCGTGTCGGCTGAGTACTTAATCTCGAGTGGCACATGCCCGATCCTGTGGCAGTTGGTGCAGTCGCGCATACCCATCCCGGTGTTATGCCCGGCGTGGCAATCGATACAGAGCATGGTGACCGCGTGTTCGGGATGGCACATATCACATGCAATGTCCGCATGTCGCGTGTGCTTTCGCATAAACGTCTCCTTGATAAATGAACCATGGCACCGGGCACACTGGCTGTCGTCGTGCTCATCAAACTCGATCGATTCAGGTTTGTGAGGGTCATGGCAACTGGTGCAGTCCAGTGCATCAGAACCGTGCGGCAGTCCGTGGCAGTCGCTGCACGGGGGCAGGTAGCCATGCTGGATGTGGCAGTGATCGCACTCAAAAGCCGAATGCAAACCGCCACTCTCTTCGATGCCTTCATACTGCGGGACGTGGCAGGAGCGGCATCTGCTACTGTTCAGGGCGGAATTGTTGATCCGCTCCACCGGTGCATGTGGGTCCGGGTGACAGCTTGCGCAGGCAAGGACGGTTGCGCCGTGTGTCTCAGGGTGGCATCCACGGCAGTCTGGCAGGT
This sequence comes from Methanobacteriota archaeon, assembly GCA_034659315.1. Taxonomy (GTDB): domain Archaea; phylum Halobacteriota; class Methanosarcinia; order Methanosarcinales; family Methanogasteraceae; genus Methanogaster_D. The sequence continues at coordinate 4,308 of JAYEGZ010000148.1, read as the reverse complement.
AGCCGTGCTGGACGTGACAAAAAGTGCAATTCAGGGGAGCGTGTTTGCCGCGTCCGTTCTCAAGAGAATTATATTGTGGCGCGTGGCAGTCCACACACTCAGCGTTCCTCAACTCATGATATACGCGGTCATCATGTGAAGGTACAGGCAGTGGTTCACTATTCCCCCCACCGTCCGTACATCCACATACCGCAAGCACAGACATGATTACGACGATTAATACGATTGCGTCCTTTCCGCGTCTTAGCCGTGTCATGACTGGTATCTCCTTGATGACCTGTTTCAAGCATCCTGTTAACATTGCGTCGCCCAGGTCTGCCATTGTTTTAATACATTGGTGGTGCCGACAGTGAATAAGTTTTATGTACCTGCCAGACTGTTTTTATACTTATGGTTGAACTCTTCGATCAGGTAAAAAAATTTTACCGGAGTGATGGTCCGCGGGCAGAACTCCTGCGCGATATCCTCTCAGTTGCCAAGATCCTCATACTCTTTGCAGTCGTATCCCAGATCGCGTTTGGAACATGGACCCCGATGCGGGCGATCGAATCCGGCAGCATGGAACCACACATGCGGATTGGAGATATCGTCTTCATACAGGACATGTCCCGCACGAAGATCGTTACAAAAGAAGATGGTGCGATCAGCGGATATGACACGTTCGGGGACTTTGGTAACGTAATCCTATACAGGAAATACGGGCGTACTGACTTGACCCCTATCATCCATCGCGCTATGTATTACGTAGAAACCGGTGAGCCGATGTGGGACGGTGGTCCGGCTGCGCCACATGCAGGATATATCACACAGGGAGACAATAATCCAAGCTATGATCAGCGCAGTGTCATCTGCCGCGAACCCGTGCGAGAAGAGTGGGTAATCGGCGTTGCACGTTTCCGTCTGCCTTATGCCGGACATGTGCGCCTTGTATTCGCAGATGTTCTTCATAAATTTCAGAAATTAATAGGGAAGGAGCCCCATGACCAGTACGACCATCCCTGAAAAATCCCCACTTTTGTGAGTGCATGATAAAAGCCATGCCAGAAATTTCAGAAATACGCGGTTGTGTGCCAGTGAACATGGCACGTGTTGAGTGTGGCTCGCGTACCTATTATTGGCGCAATAGCCCCGTGGTTACTGAGCCCCTCACAGAACTGAACTAAGAGTTGTAACTGCTGATCTAACCATCACTCCATCAGCCGGTTGATCCCCTCAAGCACTGCCTCGACAGACGCCATGATGATATCGGTTCTTGCGCCCCTTGCCGTGACCACTTTTTTATCAGACCGCATCTTGACAAGCACCTCCACAAGAGCATCGGTGCCGCCCACGATCGAATCGACATGATACTCCTCAAGCTCTATGTCATGCATATTCGCAATCGCCCTCTTGAGCGCATTAATCGCGGCATCCACGGGTCCCGTTCCGATGCCAGCCTCAACAACCTCCTGCCCATCTATGATCAGTTTGATGGATGCGGTCGGCGTAACCCGGTTTCCTGCAACCACAGTCAGTTCGGCGAGTTTTACCTTTGCTTCCTTATAAACCTCAAGCACAGTCTCGGCAATCGCCTGCAAATCGGCATCGGTCACCCGCATTCCCTTGTCTCCAAGTTCCTTCACGCGCATGAATATGTCGCCTAATTGCTCATCTGTCGCTGTGAGTCCAAGCTCGCGCAGCGCGACATTGATTGACGCCCTGCCGGTATGCTTTCCGAGAACAATCTTCTGCTCCCTGCCAACGACCTCTGGCAATATCGGCTGGTATGTGAAAGGGTCTGCAAGGATTCCATGTACATGGATGCCTGCTTCGTGCGTAAACGCGTTTCCGCCGATGATCGACTTGTTCGGAGCAACAGCAACGCCCGTGAGCCTGCTTACGAGGCGGGAGGTCGTGTACAACTCACTGTAATTAATCTTTGTTGGTATGTGGTACAGCGACTCAAGCACCATTGCCACCTCCTCAAGAGGCGTGTTCCCTGCCCGTTCGCCGATGCCGTTTATGGTCACGTGCACCTGCGCTGCACCCGCAAGGATCGCAGCCACCGTGTTCGATGTCGCAAGCCCGAAATCGTCGTGACAGTGAATGCTAAGCGGTGCACCAAGATCGGTGAGTTCCTTAAATATATCTGTGGTGCGATCCGGAGTCAGTATCCCAACGGTGTCGCAGAAGCATAGCCGGTCCGCGCCAGCCTCGATGCCGTCAGCATACAGCGACTTCAGAAACCCGATATCCGCACGCGATGCATCCTCGCCGCTCAGTTCAACAATGAGCCCGTGGTCCTTTGCAAACTCGCAAACCCGGATAGCTTCGTTTCGCACGGTTTCGCGGTCTTTCTTCATTTTTTTTTCGATATGAAGATCAGAAACCGGAACGACTAAATGAATCGAATCCACACCACATTCGAGAGCCTTCTCGACATCGATCTCGCGGATCCGGCAATAGCTGCATATCTCTGCATCCGGATTCTCGCGCACAACTGCCCGGATGCCTTCCTGCTCACCACCCGCCATGATCGCGCTGCCAGCCTCAATCACGTCCACACCCAAAGAATCGAGTTTTCGTGCAATCCATGCCTTCTCCTCTGGCATTAGCGACACGCCAGGCGTTTGCTCGCCATCGCGCAGTGTCGTATCCAGAAATCTAACGGTGCTGGTGGTGTCTGTTATGTGAATCCCTCTAATCAATTGTTTATGCAGTTATTTATGGAAATTTCTTGCACCACCACTTAAGAATGTTGACACGCCACGAATGAAAGTAGCCGATAGTTTTACAGTGCCTTACGACATGATCAAGTATATGCATGGGCTCGTAGGGTAGCGGATATCCTATTGGGCTTCGGACCCAATGACTCGTGTTCGAATCGCGGCGAGCCCGTATATGTATAAAGGTGGTAAACATGAAAGATATCGACATCCTGACCAAACGGGCAACTGAAATGAAAGCAAACGGTATGCTTGACGGGCAGATCGCTGATGAACTCAATATCTCACGGGAGACTATTGTCTGGCTTCTGACACGCGCCAGCAAGAGGGGTGGGGTTCGCGCACCAAAGGATCTGTCTATTGACTGGGGGAGCATTGGCGAGAGTTCGTACCGGATGCGGTGCGTCTCGGATGCGATGGTTGATCTGGTCCTCGACAACATCGGCAGTTTCGAGGGTGCTGATGTGGTGGTCGGCATAGCAGTCAGCGGCATACCACTCGCGAGCATCGTTGCAAACGAACTGGATGCCAGACTTGCGATATTCCACCCGAATAAGCAACTATTTGGTACGGAAAACGCCGATGCAGTCGGCATCTTCAGCCAGTCCTTCGCAGACGTCAAGGGCGCAAACTGTGTGATCGTTGATGATGTAATCACTACCGGACACACGCTCGTGGAAACCATCCGGCAACTCACCAACGCGGGTGCGAAACCGACTGCGATTACCGTGCTTGTTGATAAACTCGGTCAAGATACGATCGAGGGAGTTCCAGTCCATCCGCTGTTACGCATCCTGTGGGTAGTCTGAAACAGAACCGATCAGTCACAGGCAAAAAACGGGCTAAGTGGGTTAGGGCTATTTCGTGCAGACTGCAAGTAGATAATAGCCGATGCTGTTGAACGGGAAGTCCCAGCGCACAATGTTCTCAATCCTGCCGGATATCCGCTGGTACAGCGAGACTTTCTTCTCTATGCGGCGCAGATGTGGGTATAAAAAGATCATGATGCTGCCAACACGCGCTCTTTGAAACCCTGCACCCCGCATCTTCTTTACAAGTTCCCTTCTCGAAAAATAATATGTCCATAACCCGTCACTCACAAAATCCTTGTTTTTGAGAGCGTGTCGCACCCAGTCACGGTTTCCGACGAATGTGTGCATGAGCCACCAGTTGAGATTCCACCGGTTAACGATCGTGAACAGCGCCTTGCCCCCGTCTGCGAGCACCCGGTGCATCTCGGAAAACGCGCAGTCGAACTCAGGAATGTGGCTGTATGCGCCAAACATCGAGGTCAACATCGAGATGCTGTTTTCCTTGAACGGGAGTGCATCTGCGCTTGCGATGATGAACGGTATCAAAAGACCTGCTTCGTCTGACTTTTTCTTTGCGACGCGGATCATTTCTGCTGAGATATCAAGCCCTATCACGCTAAATCCATCTTTTGCCAGAGAAAGCGTCTGTTCCCCGGTTCCGCAGCCGACATCGAGAATGAGACCCCTGAAATCCACCAGATTCTCCTGCAGGACCGCGTTCTCGACTGTCCGCATGTAATCCAGTTGCGGATTTGAAAATCTCGTGTCGTAGTCGGATGCAAGGCAGTCGT
>JAYEGZ010000147.1:7484-10469 GCA_034659315.1 Methanobacteriota archaeon | reverse complement strand
CTAAGGGTAGGTTATCCACGTGTTACTGAGCAGTCCGCCAAGGTTTCCGAAGAAACCTTTAGACTCGCATGGCTTACTCGAACTCCGATAGCAGTAACCTCTGGCAGGATCAACCAGAATTTATATATAGCACACTTTTTGGAATTGATAGGTTTTGCACACTACCGATCAAAATTGACCGATATATCAGGACCAATGTCGGACAGAACGGTCTTCCGTCCCCATAAGGATGTATGTAATCAGGAGGCATCAAACATCTGCACATGGAATCCCATGATCAGGGTCGACGCTTTTTGATTGCATATAAGGAGTTGATATTACTTGCATGAGTCATCCTTGTATATAAGCGTTTCTAATCCATGAGGCGGTCACAGTATGTGGTGTTTGGGTCACACCCTCGTCGGTGTTACGGTCGGATAACCAAATATAGTTTGAAATCTCTTGAATAGATCTCGTTCTTTGTAAAATAACATTTGATCGGTGTCCATCTGTAAAATCTGTGGATAATAAAAGCTTTTAACTATAAATTACACAGATTTAACCTACAACTCACTTGAAACTCACTTGAACCGATTCATAGAATTTCATGTAATCCCGGATGGCGTGACCGCCCCTAATCCAGCGGGAGTATGCAGATGCACAGTGCACCATTAGAGGCTAATATCCAGATCACCCGGAATTCAGCATCTCCGGGAGCAGGAAGACTCCCTCGTTAGTCCTGACCACACACACATCGGTTCCAGATTCTCCATGAAAGAAAACCGGTTTTTTTAAGAGAATTGTCTCATAAGTTTCCGGATCAAGGATCTGAACCGTGCCACCCTCGATTGCCACCAGCACAGTCATCGTGGCATCATTCCGGCTTCCGATTTTCACAGCGGGCGCATCCATGCCCGCGCCCAGTGAAACCTTGTGCCCATCGATTAGATCGGTGCCGTGTATCTGCTTATCCTGATGCGCGACCTCGATCACCATGTCCCGTATGGCTATGATGTCGCCGCGTATGAACTCTGGAAGTCGCATGGCGCAGGTGATTCGGTATAAGTCCTCACCGTCTTTCCTGCCAACCAGCGATGGGGAGGTGGTGTACGATCCACCAAGTTCCCTAATGATTGCGCGGCATACCTGCTTGCATGACGTGGCGGATCCAATATATAGGTCAACCCCTTCCTTAAGCTCTTCGACCTTGGAAACGAATGCAAAGCGATCTCCTTTTTCCGTAAGTTTCTTAAGCAGATGATCAGCCAGCCCTATGCACCGGTCCACCTCCTTTTCACTTATGATGCGGTTATTTGCTCGCAATTGCACAATTCCCGCGTAATAGCCTCCCGCTATCCTGCTGCATGTATCACAAGTCTCTTTCTTGACCCGTATCTCAACATCCACAGTGGCAGTCGCATTGAGACCACGTACAACCGCATTTACCGTGACATGCACCAGAAATCTCGATTGATCGAGCTCTTCTTCAGAAATATCAAGCTCTTCATGCTTTGCGTCAGGATGCAGCATTATTGATCCGGTTATTTCGTGAAAAAGCACTTCTCTTTGGTCAGTCTCACGAACCCACTTTCCGGCAGTGAAGTGTGCCCCGCAGACCGGGCATACACGGATCTTTATGACAGAAGGGCACTTGATAAGCGTAAGAGTGCTCAGAAAACACTCACTGCACCGATTGTTATATAATTCGCTGGTCTCTTTGCCGCATTCCGGGCAGAAGAGTGTGCGTAGTGGGCGCGAGGTCATCACTTTCGTATATAGACAGCGGTAACATAAACCCTTATCCACGTACCGGCTAAATAATCGGTCATACAATGGCAACCGAAGACGACATCAAGCGTATTGAGGATGAGATCAGGAAAACCCCCTACAACAAGGCGACATCTCACCATATCGGGAGGCTCAAGGCGAAGCTTGCCAGATATCGAGATGATATACAGAAGCGTATATCATCAAAATCAGGCGGCGATGGATACAGCATAAAGAAATCGGGGCATGCAACCATTGTGATGGTTGGGTTCCCATCAGTCGGTAAATCGACGTTATTAAACGCGCTTACCGGCGCCAACGCTGAGGTGGCTGCTTATGAGTTCACCACGCTCGATGTGATTCCTGGCACGCTTGAATATCGCGGAGCCCGTATACAGTTTCTTGATGTTCCAGGACTTATCCGTGGCGCATCGATCGGGCGCGGGCGTGGCAGAGAGGTTATCTCGGTGATACGGAATGCTGACATGGTCCTGATCATTGTGGATGTGTTCCAGCCACACCAGTACGATGTGCTCTTAAAAGAGCTGTATGACGCCGGAATACGGATTAATACAGCGCCACCAAAAGTTGTTGTCCACAGAGACATCAAAGATGGAATAAGGGTGAACAGCACCGTTGATATCGATCTTGATAAGAAAACAATTCAGTCTGTGCTGTCAGAATATAAGATACATAATGCAAATGTGATTATACGGCAAAATATAACCGTAGATGAACTTATCGATGTTATCACCGAAAATCGCAGGTACATTAAAGCCGTAACCGTCCTGAACAAGATTGATCTGGCGGATCCGCAGGTGCTGGCAGAGTGTAGAGCGCGGTTTCCTGGTGCGGTTGCGATCTCGGCGGACGAAGACACAAATCTCACTGAGTTAAAGGAGCGGATCTATACAGACCTCGGGTTCATGCGCATCTATCTAAAGCCACAGGGACAGCCCCCTGACATGGACGAGCCGATGATCATGAAAAGTGGTGCGCGCATCATTGACGTCTGCGCCACAATCCACCGCGACTTTGTGAGAAAGTTTCGATATGCGCAGGTCTGGGGCGAATCAGCAAAACATGCGGGACAGCATGTGGGTTTATCACACGCCTTGTATGACGAGGATGTGGTGAGCGTGCTTGTGCGCAAGTAAAACGATTTTTTCACAAAAAATCGAGTAAAAACTGCCCTCCGGGTTGGAAGCCAGTTTTTGATCAAAGTTTGGCGGGAAGTTT
>JAYEGZ010000147.1:6134-7384 GCA_034659315.1 Methanobacteriota archaeon | reverse complement strand
GAATGCCCTCCGGGTTGGAAGCCAGTTTTTGATCAAAGTTTGGCGGGAAGTTTACGAGTGGAGAATGCCCTTCTGGTGGGGGCTGGCGATATACTTTTTCGCAAATGAATGGTTGCGTAGAGTGACTGCGCGTTATGTAGTATACACCATAAAAAAGTCAAACCGAGATCGCTTTCATCTCGGTTCGCGTTGTCGTGTTGTACGCTGCGATCAGATGATCAGATCGATTCCGCAATCCGGATCATCTCTTCCTGATCAAGCGCGCCTGCCAGCATAAAGTCGCATTCACTGTCATCCCATTGCAGAACCCGGGTCTCGCCCATCATTCCCTGCATCGTCGTTATGGTGCAGTCATGCCCGTTGATCAAGACAGTCTCGACATCGTCGCCCTCTGACACCAGTCGCCCTGTAGACTCGTTGTACGGGCTTTCGATCAGTTGGATGGTTGTGAGTTGGGCTGATAGCGCGTCCTCTTCGGTTGCATTGGTGTATGTGATGATCACACCTTTGTCAGATTCCGAAACAGGGACTGTCATGATTATATCCATCTCGTAACCCTGCGGTAGATGATCTGGCTTCCGGATATCAAATGTTACCTCTGCCTGCGCATCCTCAAGAGTCATCTCGGGCGGAGCGGTCGCGCTGTCCATCGATTCGACAGTTGCGCCCGCCGGAACCTCAAATTCAAATGTGCTGTCAGGAATATCTGCATCGAGTTGCACGTCCTGGTACTCCATTCGCATGACCAGTTTGCCATTCTGCGAGGTTTCCATCTTAAGCAGCATCCATGTCGCTCTGTCGAACCATAATCTCATAGACGTTGCAAACATGCCCGCGTCATTCGGAGTCGCGGTGATAACATAACACGCGCGTCCGCCAACGGTTGCCCGCCCCTGCGCTTCGATAGTGCAGGTATTCAGCAGTTCCTCGATGAACCTGGCGTTTAAGGTTTCATTCATCTGAGCAGCCACAGGGACTGCGGTCGCCCTGACAGTATTGCTTGTCGGATCATACATCCAGGTATGTGTGCCGTTTGAGACCTGCAACTGACCGGCAACCTCGGCAGGTTCCTTGTATTCCATCCGGATCATGCCAGGGGTTTTGTAGGCAAGATCGACAACTATGGTCTCATTGCGCATCATGTCAGTCATGATCATAGTGTAAGAGTATTCCTGCACTGCGTTCTTATGTTCCTGCATCTGCTCTGCGATCTGTTCGGAGGTGAGTTCATCGCTGACGCATCCTGCCAT
>JAYEGZ010000147.1:0-6034 GCA_034659315.1 Methanobacteriota archaeon | reverse complement strand
TGGTCTCATTGCGCATCATGTCAGTCATGATCATAGTGTAAGAGTATTCCTGCACTGCGTTCTTATGTTCCTGCATCTGCTCTGCGATCTGTTCGGAGGTGAGTTCATCGCTGACGCATCCTGCCATCAGAAGCGAGATGCCTGCGATTACAATCAGTAATATGCTTGTTCTTTTCATCAGTAGAATTGTTTGACCGGTGTTTAATAAAGTTGCGCATCAGGGAGGGGGTATTGTACCATTACGGGCAGATCGAGATGCCCCGTTTTTCCGGGGTGCGTGTTTAGCCCCTTATTCCTGCACTCAACGCCCAGAAAGATCAGCGATGATCCGGGTCCACATCAATCACATTCTTATGTATCCAAACAGGTTATCTCGCCCGATCTGGTGCAATTTGTCCCGCAGAATGGTGGTGAGTGCTGACACGTCCCCCTTCTTCGCAGAGACTGGCGCCACCGTATCGAGCCATTGCCTCCACGGCGGAAGGAGATCGAACCGTTCCACGATCTGATCAAGAGTGGGGTCACGATCTTTTACTATATCAATCTTGTTTGCCGCAATGACTATATCCACACCAAGATCGCATAAAAAGTCAAACATTTCAATATCAACAGGTATCTCGCCACGGAACTGCCATCTGTCCACGATCTCGCAGAAAGCACTTGCATCGATCACCTGAACGGCGCAAACGATGCGGTCACTGTTGTCTTCAATGTAATGGATGATCTGATTCTTGATGCGCTCCTGAACCACCTCGGGAACACCGTGCAGGAACCCATAACCCGGCAGATCGGTTATCAGCAGATCTTTGAACGCTATGTGCGTGGGTTTTTTCGTAACTCCAGCAAGTCTCCCGGTCTTGACGCGCTTTCCGGTCAGTCTTCTGATCAGGGACGATTTTCCGACATTCGACCTGCCAGCAAATATAATCTCATGGTTAACATGCATTGTTGATCCTGCAAGTGTATTGGTTCTGAAATGTTGAGTTAACAGTCAGCGTTTAACTGAGTATCAGTCGGCACACAGATATATAACTTCGGTCAAACGATTTTTTTCACAACAAATTGCGTGAGAAATGCCCTCCGGGTGGGGCCGGCGATATGCATTTTCGGTGCGTGTTTACCTAATCAGGCGATTGCACAGGTTTTCATGTGGAAATATAAAGAAGTAATGTATAAAATGTGAAATTGACCGATATCTCGGGTCTAATGCCATACTCTTGTGAAATCCCATGAAATCACATGGTTTTTTCATCGCATCTGAACACATGCCATTTTTAGATGGAAATGACGTGTGGGGTGATTGGACGTTATAAGATATATTCCATGAAAAAAAACGAAAGGGGCGTTAAGATTTTCTAAGATCTGACAACCCCTGATGAACCCTCAAGACTGAGCATGAGGAGGAGATAATCCTTAATGTGCCTCGTTATTAAGAAATTGTTCCTGACATGCTCTTTGCCGTTCTCGCCGAGTCTCTTAGCAAGCTCCGGATTCTTTAGGAGGCTGACAATCCGGGGTGCTGCCTCATCAACTGAATTCACGAGATATCCTGTGACACCGTCAAGGATCTGTAGCGGGATTCCACCGGTTGCGCCACCGATTACGGGCTTTCCCTTCCAGAGCCCTTCTGAAACCACCAGTCCGAATCCTTCTTTCAGTGATTTCTGCATGATTACGTCAGATGCTCGCTGGAATGCATTGATCTCGATCTCTGAAAACGGCGGAGACCCGATCAGTACGTGGATATCGTCGTCGCCCTCCACTTTCTTCAGGATTTCCTGATAGACCTCCATTCCTTCAGGATCATCGGCTGCACCCCCACCAGCGATTATTAGTTGGCAGTCCATCTGCTTTTTCGCCAGTTTGTACGCATCGATGGTTCCAGGGATGTCTTTTAATCGATCAAACCGTGATATCTGGGTTATAGTCGGTTTGTCACGGGTAATCCCGTATTTATCAAGTACCGCATCGATCTCGCTCGGCAAAAGTTCAACGTTCTTATCACTCAATGGATCGATCGATGGCGGCACAAGAAACCGTTTGTGCCCCAGATCAGGTCTTGCAAATAACGGAGTTGAGAATACCGATGCATCGTATCCTGAAATGAAGCCCCGAAGAAAGTTCCAGATATGAGTATCAGGATTGGAGACATCGATGTGGCATCGCCATATCCATTTTCCAGTCTCTTTTGTGCGAATCATGGCGGCTGGCTGGGGATCGTGCATAAAGACGAAATCGCCATCGACGTTCATCTCCTCTGCATTGATCTCGTTCCAGTGCAGATACGTCTCAAACATATCCTTCTTCATATTCAGTTCATTTGTCTGGTAATCGATTCGATCCGACGCATCTGGCTGCTTGTATGTACCGGCATCAATGGTGTCGCCGACGTTGCCATGAAGCGCGTTGTGAAAGTTTTTCGTGACTGAAAAGAACTTATCATCACCTCTTATCACGTCCCACACAGTTTCAACCCCGAGTCCATTGAATAATGGTACCAAACTCGATAAAATCTCCGCAACGCCCCCGCCGGAGTAAGTGGCATTGATGTGCTGGACCTTGCCCGTGATATTCTCTGAGAGCAGTTCCAGATACTCAAGAGGCTGTCTTCCAGTAATGTCCTCATAATCCCAGATCGATCGTTTATCGGTCATAGCTACCCCCAAAATGGCTTTCTGCAATCCCGGTGGTTTCGATCCTTGATCCCTTGATCATTGTGGCACCCACCCCCGCAAACATCGGGGGGTGCATGTTGCGATAGGCGTTGCGATGTGTGTTGTAATGTCTTTCCATAGTCTCTCCTCACATTGTTTTTGTGGCGCTACCGAAGCGTCTGAATCTAATAGACACAGTATTCACCACGACGACCCTAATAATATATAGGCAAATTATCCCATATAAAGCTATCTATTTACTATCTAATCTCAAAAAGTTATAGTAAATTGTTATAACCTGCTGGATCAGAAGATTTTTCTATGCTCCGCCGGATTTACCAATTCGTTTAATACCACTGCCGCATAAAAACTCCACAATGAAGATCGTAGGCGTTGGCGCAGGCAAAAATCTGCTGACATCCGAGGCAATCGATGCAATTGAGAACGCATCAGTAATATACGGGTCAAAACGTGCGATTGAGCTGGTGAGCGACCATATCAAGGGCGTTTGCCGCGAGATCAAGGATTACTCCGGGATATCGGAACTGCCCGACGACGTCGTGGTGCTCTCGACCGGCGATCCCATGATATCAGGTCTCGGACGGTTCGCAAAACCGGGCGATGTAGTCATTCCAGGAATATCCTCGCTACAGGTCGCATGTGCGAGGCTTGGAATTGAGCAGACTGAGATTGCTGCAGTCACAGCACATGCACGTGACATCGACCGTGCCATGCAGATGATCCTCCGCGAACTAAAACTCGGCAAAACCGTGTTCGTTCTCCCTGATGCACGGTTCGATCTGCATGCAATCTCCAAATTCTTGCTGGATCACGGATTTCCAATCCCTATTGCAGTATGCGAACAACTGGCGTACCCGGATGAGCGCATCGTGGTTGGCACGACCAGAAATCCTCCTGACGCTAAATCAAATTTATTCTCGGTCATGATCGGGAGCGCGATCTCTCATGAGGATCTCAAAACATCAATCGGGGTTCTTGGACCGGAAGGGACATTCAGCGAGCAGGCAGCAAAGAGGTGGATTGGCTATTCCTCCGCAGAGCTTAGATACTTCGATGATATAGCTGAGGTCGTGTCTTCTGTTGGAACCGCCATCGACTTCGGAGTTGTTCCGATTGAAAACTCGCTCGAAGGATCGATTGGACTGACGCTTGATGCGCTGCTAAGATATCCTGTAACAATCATTGGAGAGATCATTCTACCCATACAGCACAGTCTGCTCGCAAAGAGCGGTGCTATTCACACAATCGTGTCGCACCCGCAGGCTATTGCACAATGCAGGAGATTTCTTGAGAAAAATTACAGAAATGCAGACATTCAGATGGCTGCGAGTACCGCACACGCCGCAAAACACGCATCCGTACAGAAAGGGGTTGCAGCGATCGCCCCGGCGGAAACTGCTACGAAATACGAGCTTGAGATCATCTCTGCGAACATACAGAACGCCAATGAGAATTATACAAGATTTATCGTGCTCGGGACCGATGCAAACCTGCCTGCGCCGACCGGGCATGATAAAACCTCGATCATTGTGGATCTACACAAAGACCACCCCGGCGCGCTTTATGAACTGCTCGGTGAGTTTGCATCACGGGATATTAACCTCACAAAGATCGAATCATGCCCGACCAGGAAGGCTCTCGGAGATTATCTCTTTTATATTGATTTTCAGGGACATATTCGCGACGAACTGGTATCTAATACCATAAAATCAATCGAGAGGATTGTTGCGATGCTCAAGGTGCTGGGATCGTATCGTCTGGAATGATGAAACGGACGAGTGCTGATGCGCACTGGTTGCAACCCCTGGAGATGCGACTGTATCTGGTCAAATCCATCGCCCGATTCAACGAGGCACGGGTTTGTAGTGCGGATGGTGCTGAAATAGAGGCTTGCGGGCTGATCCAGGAGGGATTGGACATGCTGCAGGCAGGACTGGACGCGTGTCAGGATCTGGGCAGCGGGGTAGATTGTCTGCGGTCCGCACTGCTCGACAAACTGGTGGGAGGTGGTGATCTGGCGGTTCCGGGGGTTGATCTACCGTCTTTATGGGGCATTTTAGACGGGTTATTTGATTATCCAATGAACCGGCTGGCAATTTACGGTACATTAAGACGAGGCGAGCCCAATCACAAAATCATCGAGCATATCGCGGGAGACTGGGCTAACGGATTCGTGCGCGGGCGCATCGAAGAGCATTATGGATTTCCGTTCTTTGTCGGTGATGATCAAGGAGGCATGGTTCCGGTCGAGGTATTGAGTTCTTTAGAACTGTCCGGATCGTTGGAGCGAATCGACCGGTTCGAAGGGGTCTGGTACCACAGAACTCTGATACCGGTGTACGATTCCGATGGCAGCATTCTTTTCATTGCTAATATTTATTGCAAATCCGAAAAGATGTTTAATCCGGGTTTATTGCACCGGTGAATTGTGGGGAAGTTGGAACGCGTGACCGGACCTGGGGGGTTGAAACGATGCGGGTGGTGGTCGGATGTGCGGCATCTCGAAAACGCAAAGATTCTGTTTCTGCACGTTGACGCAATCTTGTTGTAACATCGGATTCTGCGGGTCTATGATCGAATTGATCATCACGGAAAAATAAAAAAGAAAGGAGGAAAACCTCCTTTTCAGACCGCTGTGCTGTTGTCTGTCTCTATGTTTTCCGATGGAACATAGCTCCAGTCGGTCTTGACCACGTCTATGACTTCCGATCTGTACGTGCCAGTCTGCCTCGACCTCATCTGGAAAGTTACGGTACCATCGCCATTTGTGGATCCGGAATCAGAAATTATCGAATTATCCGGCAAAGTCGTCTCCAAGGTAACACCAAAATTCCCGGATTTCCAGAGAAATTAGCACCTACGGTAGATCTCAAGTAGTAGAACTGTAATAAGTGGTACACACGCTAACACCACAACCATTTGCATGCAATTTAAGTTTAAGAAATGAAGAGATGTGTTTCTTGTTATTACGGAGATATTTGAAGTGCCGGCATAGATATTGCTGAATATCACGCCAAAATAGATGCCATAAAACCCGCTCGGGCTATTACCCCCAAAATGGATGTTATTTGCTATTATATGGTACACAACCGTCAGGGCAATCAGGGTCATGCACATTTTCACAACGATGAAGCCTGCCACACCGAAATTGTGGATAATCCATCTGAGAAGTGCGTTTGCCTCATAACCATAGCCGCAGAAGTCAATACAGAGCGCGGTACTCACCACGTCGTACAACGAGACTATGATTGCAAAGATAAATAGATATAAGTTGATATTGTGCCCTGACCATAGCGATCTTCGTGCAGAGCATCCTTGGTATGACAAGTCTCCTGAATCCTGCGATCCAGAGACAAGAG
>JAYEGZ010000146.1:0-10512 GCA_034659315.1 Methanobacteriota archaeon | reverse complement strand
AACTGACTGCGCCAACTGACTGCGCCGATAGGTTAATTATATCCGCATGTCCAGACAAAGGAGATCACTATGACAACGGTATATGATGTACCAGCAAGCGACTTGATAACGTGCGCTGCACAGAAACTCAAGGAAAATACGAAGATCGAGCCCCCCGTATGGGCAGACCATGTGAAGACAGGCGTACACAAACAACTGCCACCAGTTAATGCGGACTGGTGGTTTGTGCGCTGTGCTGCGGTGCTGCGACAGATTTATGTTGATGGTCCGGTCGGGGTATCGAGATTACGATCCAAGTACGGTGGAAAAAAGCGTAATGGAACGATGCCAGCTTCCTTTAGGAAAGGGAGTGGTTCCATCATCAGAAAAGTACTTCAGCAGCTGGAAACGGTTGGATACGCTCAAGCAGTCAAAGGAGGGCGTGTAGTAACTCCTGATGGGCAACGTTTCCTTGACAATGTGGCATACGAGACCACACAGCAGACGTCTGAGGCATAGGCAGTGAGATTACATGGAACTGGCAGGTGAGGACTTATGAGCGGTGAACTTGATGCGATCAAACAGCGACGACTTGAACAGATGCAGCAGCAACAGATGGCGCAACAACAGGGCGCTGCCGCCCAGCAGGCTGCACAACAGCAGCAGGTCGAAGAGGCAAAACAGTCGATACTCAGAAATATCCTGACTCCGGAAGCAAAAGAACGACTGACGACTGTGAAGATAGCTCGTCCGCAACTGGTTGAGCAGGTCGAGATGCAACTTATCTCGCTTGCGCAGTCCGGGCAATTGCGAACCAAGATAGATGATGCAAAACTAAAGGCGTTGCTCCAGCAACTCCAGTCAAAAAAGCGAGATACGACGATCAAACATATCTGAATATCCGAACATCCGGATATAGGACTGTGGATGTGTAAATGGACGTTTTTGTGCTCTTCAGCGGTGGAAAGGACAGTTCATTATCGGCAATATTGCTTGAGCCGTTTTTTGACGTAACACTGGTCACATGTAATTTTGGGTTTGTGGAGACGTGGGGAACCGCTGAGGTGGTTGCATCAGAGCTTGGATTTCCACACAGCGTGATGCAGATCGATGGCACGATCCTTGAGGCGGCGTATGGGATGGCTATTAACGATGGCTATCCCAACCGTGCGATCAAACACATCCATACGTGCGCCCTCGAGTGCGCGGCGTCCGGACACGCCGTCATCGCGGATGGGACACGGCGGGATGACCGGGTCCCGATGCTGAAACTTCCTGATGTGCAGCGCCTTGAGGATACGTGGAAATGCACATACATAAGACCGCTGCTTGGCTATGGCAGGCGTGCTGTGGACGCGCTTGTGAATATTCATCTTAAGATTGAAGAGAATGAAAGCGAGAAGATCGAAAAATCCGATTATGAGGTTGAACTGCGCGCAATCATCGAAGCGCGGCACGGTCCGGAGATTGTGCACACCATCTTCCCAGGAAGGCACCTTCAGTCAAGAGTGATTGGGCGGAGACTGTTCTGTGTTTGATCGCTGTTATTTATTGGGAGTATTAGACCGGGGCGCCGCTGTCTCGCCCGAAAGCCCCGCGTCCGGGCATGAGTCCAAGTGCTCACCGAAAAATAAAGTAGCAAAGTTATCTGATGGCACACAGCACCCCCGACACGCTTGGCAATTTTTTAAGTTCTTCTCCGCGTTGTTTATGGGACATACGACGGGATAGACTAATAGGTATATAATAATACTGGTACATATATCTATATAACATATAGCTTATGCAATGTTTCCACGATGATCTCATGTAGAAATGCGATTGTGTCAAGCGTGTTGGTCAGGGTATTCTATGGTGCCGTGTGGTCGAACTTGCAGAGGCGGGTGTGGGGTGGTGATGGTTCAGTTGGTTGGATAATTGTGTCCCAAAGCCGTTTCGTGTTATGCAATATGTGACGGCACGAGAGATGATATGATAATGTATCTCAACGAATCAGGTTGCACAGGGCTTTTGAAAGTACTTTCCGCACACCAGGGTATATTAATACTACCAGCGTCAGTATAACTACAAAAATAAAGATCATTTTATAAATACTGGCAAGAACCAGATACATGAACAGCACCGTTATCAAGACACAAGCGCCCAGATAGAGCTTCAAAATGCTTTTATCAGTCATCTTTCTCCATAGCCCAATCGGTGATGATCTTTGCGCTCGTCTTTACGATGCGCACCGCTAAAACCATGGTGATTAACATTCCGGTGATCAATATACCAGACACCACTATATCCTGAGCGGCACCCAACTCAGGTGGGATGAAGGGTTTCAGTATGTCAGCAATAAAATAGATTGCATTGTGGATAGTATCGTTGATGACCTCTACTGCATTCCGGAGAGACTCACTGGTGTATTCAACATTAGCCAGTTCCGTATATACTATAAACGGCAGTACAGTAATAATTAATAATATAATCTGCATTAATAATTTATTTATTGATTCCATAAAAATCCCTAAAAAATGAAAATAAGCCAGAATGGCTCATTTCAATCTTCCCTCGCCTCTCTTGCAGCACTTTTCTCCAGTTTTTGCGCTACTTCGTTTGCTGTCGCTTCGATTTCGGCTGATATTGCCATTCCTGATGAATACAGCGTGCATACCGCCCACAGGAATATCACTATAAGCAAAATTCCTGCAGCTCCTTCGGATATCTCAGTAAGCAGCGAACCGATGAACAGGAACGCGACGACCACTGCAAATACAGATACAATGCCCTTCACAGCCTTCTGGTAATGCGCAACCTCCTCATCACTCGCGCCCTCTCTGCCAACATTGACCGCGATCAAGCCACCGATCGCATTGCACAGATCCTTAATCTCCCGGGAACTGCGCCACAACAGTATCATTATTGCTATGATAGCGCTAGCGCTTATGATGGTCGCCGTGGACACTCCTATGATATCAAGCCCGTTTCCGAGCGGCACAAATACCAGTATTGCAAACAGGTAAATTAAGATTGCAATACTCACATACACGACGAGTTTTGGAAGACTGTCGTATATCTCCCTTTTGGATTCTATTCTAACTTCTTCTTCAGTCATGGGATACTCCTCACGTCGATGGGCGTGTTAGGTACAGGGCTTCTCGCACTGTGATTGCATACCGTTTATCGTGCTCCGTATGCTTTTAACCGATACACTGTGGTATGCCACAAAGATACCGTAAACCACCTACGTAGATCGCACGCCCCATCCATAGTAATATACTCAGCCACGATATTTAAACCAACCGATCTCCGGGTTACGGTAGAGAAAGCAAACCCCGGGATCATTTTCGCCGACTCCGCAAAGACAAGAAACAAGAAAAACATTATCCGCCATCACAAGAAAGATGCTGTAAGGAGAAACAAACGAGATGAAAATATTTCAGGTCGATTCATTCACAAGCAAGCCGTTCACCGGAAATCCCGCCGGAGTATGCATTTTATCAGGGGATATACCGGATTCTGATATGATACATATCGCAAACGAAATGAATCTGCCTGAAACTGCATTTCTCCTGGAAAAGGACGGTGGCTATGACTTACGCTGGTTTACCCCACAAGCCGAGGTTGAACTCTGTGGTCACGCAACCCTGGCTTCTGCTCATGTCCTGTGGGAGACTGGGGAGCGGGATCCGGATGAAATTGCAAGTTTTGATACGCTAAGCGGCAGATTAACAGCGAAGAAGAATGGTGCGTGGATTGATCTGGACTTTCCTGCTGAATATGAGGCAAACACGGATGCTCCTGTTGAACTTACCCGGGCATTAGGAGCAAAACTGAAATATGTGGGTAAGAATCGGTTTGATTATCTTGTGGAGGTTGAATCGGAAGAAAAAGTGCGAGATATGAAGCCGGACTTTGATCTGCTGAAGACGGTTCCGTGCCGCGGCGTCATTGTGACCAGTAAGGCAGATGCCGGCAGATATGATTTTGTCTCTCGCTTTTTTGCACCCGCAATCGGGGTTAATGAAGACCCGGTGACAGGTTCAGCTCACTGTTGTCTGGGTCCTTACTGGGAATCCCGGCTGAAGAAATCTGAGTTTGAGGCGTTCCAGTTGTCGGAAAGGGGCGGGGTTGTCCGGGTTAAAGTCCTGCCCGGGTCTGATCGGGTTATCCTGAGTGGCAGGGCAGTTACGGTGATTAAAGGAGAGCTTGTATATGGGTGTTAGTTTTTTTCATGTGAATCTGATATCACGTGACTGGAAACTGCTTTCTGCCTTTTATCAGCGTGTTTTCAATTGTGAACCTGTGCTGCCCGAGAGAGATTACAAAGGGGACTGGATTGATGCTGCAACAGGTGTTTCAAATGTTACCATTCAGGGAATTCATCTCCTCCTGCCAGGACGTGACAAGAATCGCCCGACTTTAGAGATATTCCAGTATAACAGGATTAGCGAAGCGAAACAACCCGCGATCAACCGACCGGGACTGGCACATATTGCTTTCGCAGTGGATGATGTGAAGATGACCGTAAAAAGAGCGATCTTAAATGGCGGTTCACAATTGGGGGAAATAGTTACAGAACACATCCCAAAAGCCGGTACGATCACCTTTGTATATGTCAGAGATCCTGAAGGCAATATCATCGAACTACAAAACTGGTCAAATAAAATAACTGATTAAATAGAATTGTGGTGGAGTAAACATGTTGAAGATCCCAAAATGGACGTACGACGAGATGAAACAGACCGGGGTGGACTACTCAAGCGTAGAGCAGGTGCGGCGATACGATGGCGGATTTTTGACGTATAATCATGATGCAGAGCCAGCAGACGCGATGGTGTCGATAGCTGCCCTGCACCATCTGCCGGATTTTTGGAAATCGGTTGCACTCAGGAGAGCCGCCGCGATGTTAAAGGTGGGAGGGCGGTTCTTTCTCTTTGATATTGTGTTTCCATCAGAAGCAGCCGACCTGGAAGACCAGATCAACGCATGGGTCAGATCAACCGCTCTCCAGTCGGGACCGGAACTTGCCGTAGAAGCAGAGATCCACATCATAGAGGAGTACAGCACTTATGACTGGATAATGGAGGGACTGCTCGAGCGTGTGGGATTTAAGATCGAGAGCGCCGAGTATGGCGATGGATTTCAGGCAACATACGTCTGCCAATAGGGGATAGGGTCGGTGGTATGGCTTATGTGAAAAAGCCCCGGGCATCCCATCCAACTCTGGATTGGCACGGCATCTGGCATGTCTATTTCACCACACCTTCATACACCCGCACTGCCCCGCCAGCCATGAATGCGACGCCGTCTGCCGCAAAGGATATGCACAAAGAGCCTCCCGCGGTCCGCACCACCACCCGGTCACCGGTCCGCCCGAGTCTGCGTGCGACATAGGCGGATGCGACCGCACCAGTGCCACAACTTAAGGTCTCCGCCTCAACGCCGCGCTCATACGTCCGGATCAGGATCTCACTCTCACTATCAACTTTCACGAAGTTCACGTTCGTGCCCTCAGGAAATACGGGCGCATACCTGATTTTCGGTGCGATCTCGTTGATTGCAATCTTTGTATCGTCCACGAACACGACTGCGTGTGGAACGCCAGTGTTTACGGAATGTACCTCATATCCACTGATCTCACACACACCGCCCCACTCCGGAGTTCCCATATCCACTTTTATCCACTCGCCGTCCGGATCAACCGTTAGAACTCCCGCAAGCGTCTCGATTGCAAAACTTCCTTTCCCGGTTATGTATCCCTCGTCGATTGCATACCTCGCAAGGCACCGTATGCCGTTTCCGCACATCTCTGCCTCGGATCGATCCGGCTGGAGGAGCTGCATCCTGATATCGGCGCAGCCAGACTTCGAAATGAAGAGGACACCGTCTGCACCGATCCCGAACCTGCGATCGCAGTAGGTGGCTGCAAATTCGGCTTTGTCTTTGACGATCTCGTTTTGATATTCGTCAATCAGGATAAAGTCGTTCCCGTTTCCGTGCAGCTTAGTGAACTTGATCATAATGACTCCGCATCAAACTGGAATCGCAAATTTTATTAATCTTTGGGGTATCTCGAAATCATACACCAAACCCGCGCCTTAAACACCCATAATCTTGGATTATTCCCTTGACCAACCCCGCAGCTCCATATCACCGGAAGGCTTATAACCGTGTTCATGAAGGTTTCTAAAGACCACAAAAACAGTTTACACCCCCAATGAAAAATCATATCGCCACAACGATTGGGTGTCTCTGTTTGTACATCTTTTAAAGAACGAGGCAACGAAACGATGGAAAACATGAAAAATGTAAAATATATTACGAAATTGGATCAGATAAGCGAATTGCGAGAGGAGGAGCAATTTGCACTCAAAAAAGTCACTGAAAAGTTTGCATTCCGCACAAATGAGTATTACAAGTCTCTGATCGATTGGGACGACCCTGATGACCCCATAAGGCGCATTGTGATACCGGATATCGGGGAACTTGAAGAATGGGGTGGACTTGATGCTTCCGGCGAAAGTATATATACTACCACTCCCGGTTTGCAGCACAAATACGAACGCACTGCACTCCTGCTGGTTGCCGACGTATGCGGCGGGTACTGCCGGTTCTGTTTCAGAAAGCGGCTTTTCATAAACGATCACGACGAGATCGCACGTGACGTGTCCGAGGGGATACAATACATCCGCGAGCATGCGAAAATCACAAACGTACTACTCTCTGGCGGCGATCCGCTGATGCTCTCCACGAATAAACTGGAAAGAATAATCAGCCAGATTCGGGAGATTGAACATGTCCAGATCATTCGTATCGGCACTAAAATGCCTGCTTTCAACCCCCACCGGATAATTGATGATCCGACATTGCTTGAGATGATACGAAAATACAGTACTGATCAGAAGAGAATCTATGTGATGGCGCAGTTCAATCATCCAAACGAGCTTACCGACGCAGCAGTCGAAGCGATACGCCTCCTCATCGAAGCCGGCGCCATAATCACCAACCAGACTCCGATGATCCGCGGGGTCAACGACAACCCAAAAACACTATCGGCGCTATTTAAGAAACTCTCCTTCATTGGGGCGGCTCCGTACTATGTCTTCCAGTGCCGACCGACATCAGGCAATCACGCATACGTTGTTCCGGTCGAGGAGGCGTACGAGATATTCCACAAGGCTCAGATGGATTGTTCGGGTCTTGCCAAGCGGGCGCGGCTGGTTATGTCCCATTCGACCGGGAAGATTGAGATCGTCGGAAAGACCGACACGCACACATTCTTCCGCTACCATCGCGCGGCTGATCCGGAGCGGATCGCTGATTTCATGATCTGCAAGAGCAATCCTGCTGCCTGCTGGTTTGACGACTACGATGGACCAGTTACAGAATATTCAATCGCGTCAAACGGCAATTCAAGCTAATATCACCAATATCGCAAGGTTTAAGTCTAACCGGTCAGCTATCTATACTATATGCGGCTATCAGAAATGATTGCTCTTCTGGAGGACATTGCCCCTCCGGAACTTGCTTATGAATCTGACCGGGACCGGATTGGTATGGTGCTCGATCGAGGGGGCAACGTAAACAAGGTTGCTGTTGCGCTGGATGTTACAGATTACGTGCTCGAGGAGGCTGCACGGGCTGAAGCGGACCTCTTGATCACGCATCACACTCCGATATACAATCCGATACACCGGATATCAAAGAATCTATCCGACTCGCTGAAGATCGCTCTTGAGAGTGAAATCTCGATATATACGATGCACACGAATTACGACCGGGCTGAGGGTGGCGTCAATGATGTGCTCGCAGATGTGCTTGAATTGCAGGATGTCGAAGAACTGGAACCCGGTCGCATCGGGCGAATAGACCGCCAGATGACATCGACGTTCGCAGAGTTTGTGGCGCAGAAGCTAAACGTCTCTGTCCGATGGGTCGGCGAGCGCGAGATTGAGACTGTGATGGTCATCGGAGGAAGCGGTCTCAACGGCGAGTTTGTGAAAGCTGCGATCGACGGAGGCGCTGATGCCATCGTGTCTGGAGAAATGCGACACGATGCGATTCGAAGTGCGCAGAATCTGGCGTTGATCGACGCTACGCATTATGCGACCGAGAATCCGGCGATGCAGCGGCTGTGTGACCGATTACCCGTTGAATCCGTGTTCATCGAACACGCACCCGACGTGCAGGTGGTTGACAACACCCGGATGGCGCACCTCGACCGGATGGTGCGGTAGGTATATGCAATGCGTACTGCGCAGGCACGTCGCGGTTGCTCTTGCGTGGTTTGCGCAGCCATCCGCGCAAGCTTGCGAACCAAAGCCCCTGAGGCGTGGCAGTTACGTATTCTACACTATGATTTTGCAGAAAGAGCAATCCAAACTTCTGTACCTCCCTCTTTGTGTATCTCGCCATACTTCGATTGGACATGCGTTCATAATCCGGACGATTTCGTTTGGGATACTGGAAATAGGTAAGTAATGAATAAGTATACCGTGAAACGATCTTTGTACCAATGATCATAACGCTCAGCGGTCTGCCCGGAAGCGGAACCAGCACAGTGGCAGGCATACTATCGAGTTGTACCGGTTTTGAGGTCATATCTGCCGGAGATATCTTCCGACAGATGGCAGAAGAAAGAGGACTTACGCTCAAAGAGTTCGGCGAACTCGCTTCGTCGGACACAGCTATCGATCAACAGATCGACCGCCACCAGAAGAAGATCGCATCGGATGCGAAGAGCGCTGGAAATGACCTGATTGTTGAGGGCAGACTCTCGGCATGGATGGCAGAACCGGATCTCGCCGTGCTCATCACAGCTCCTCTCGATACCCGGGCAGGCAGGATTGTGCATCGCGAAAATGTCTTGATGGCTGATGCGATCAGTCAGGTAAAGGAGCGAGAGGCGTGCGAAGCCGGGAGGTATCTGGAGTATTACGGAATCAATGTCGACGATCTGGGAGTGTATGATCTTGTGATTAACTCGGCGAAGTGGGATCAGCGCGGGGTGGCAGGAATCATCCTAAATGCGATGAAGACATTTAGGATGAGTATGTAGGTGCATTACGCGGAGAATTGTTCTGAAGTCCCAGGTCTCTGCCCGACTTTAACTACCACATGATCACTGCCAGTAACACTACAATAATATGTCTCCGTAACCACGAGATTGGCACGGAAATCTGGTGGTTAACTAACCACGTACAAAATGAGGAAAGGCGAGTGATCGCTCATTCCTCGCAAGCCGCGTGGATGTTATAATCGGGAATCAGAGCACGATCTCGATATCCAGTTCCTCTGCAAGCTCCTTGTACCGATTGCGGATCGTTACCTCGGTCACGCCCGCGACCTCTGCCACCTCTCGCTGGGTTCTGCGCTGGTCGCAGAGGATGGATGCGATATATATCGCAGCCGCCGCAACCCCTGTGGGTCCGCGCCCGCTGGTCAGTTCCCGTTCTGTCGCAGCTCGAAGAATCGAGATACCGCGTGCCTGCACGTCACCACCAAGCCCGAGACCCGAACAGAACCTTGGGATATAATCGATCGGTGACGTCGGCTTCAGTTTCAGCCCGAGTTCCCGTGCAACGAAACGGTAGGTTCGTCCGATCTCCTTTCGGGTCACTCTGGATACCTCGCCTATCTCGTCAAGTGTTCTTGGCACAGAACACTGGCGACACGAGGCGTACAGCGCTGATGCAGCCACACCCTCGATGCTCCGTCCACGAATCAGGTTCTTCTCAACTGCCTTGCGATATACCATGGCAGCAGTTTCTCTGACGTTCTGGTGCAGCCCGAGCGCAGATGCCATCCTGTCAAGCTCGGATAGTGCAAATGCAAGGTTTCGCTCAGTTGCATTGCTGACACGAATCCTACGCTGCCATTTCCTGAGTCGATATAGCTGAGCACGGTTCTTTGTAGAGATAGTTCTACCATACGAGTCCCGATTCCTCCAGTCGATCATGGTCGAAAGCCCTTTGTCGTGTATCGTGTAGGTCATCGGCGATCCGACTCTTGCTCGCTTCAAACGCTGATCGCTATCAAATGCCCGCCACTCAGGTCCTTGATCGATGATATTCGTCTCGATGACCAGCCCACACGAACCACAGACGAGTTCGGCACGCTCATAATCCCGTTCAAGAATGCGGCTGTGACACTCCGGACACTCGGAGACCTCACGCTCCTGCTCACGTTCCCTGCGCTGTTTTATACGTTCCTTTATCCTTTCAGGACGTTCAATTACTCGTTCAACTTCTATCATGTCCACCCCTCATAGTGTATATAATTTCTGGTTCTCGGATATGGCTAATTCCGGATCGTTACGATTTCCACTGCTTTTATTGATTTTAACAGAGATATATGGGTGAGATACGGGTCCAAAGATCTCCTGTACAGTCCCAATCCGTTTCATTGTGTTAGTTACCACAGTTGAACCGATTGGTGGAGTTTGTTTGCTATTTCTCAAGATCAACATAGCACCGAATCGATGTTGAATAATACCAAGTCGTCGCAATTATGCACCTCACCGAAAGTAATATATATTGTATATTGTCC
>JAYEGZ010000145.1:1401-2607 GCA_034659315.1 Methanobacteriota archaeon | reverse complement strand
CTTGCAGCTTACTACATCATCGCGATGAGCGAAGCCTCGTCGAACCTGGCGAGATTCGACGGCATGAGATACGGCTTGCGCATCGATGATACGGACTGGATCACGACATCGTCCGAGATTCGTGCGCTTGGATTCGGGGAAGAAGTGAAGCGAAGAATTATTCTTGGCACCTACTCACTCTCAACCGGTTATCATGATAAATATTATCTGAAAGCACTCAAGGTTCGCACACTTGTCAAACAGGACTTTGATTCCGCATTCAAAGGCGTTGATGTCCTGATTGCGCCGACGATGCCGATACCAGCGTTTGGGATCGGTGAACTGGTCGATCCACTCTCCCAGTATCTTGCAGACGTAAATACCGTGCCGGTCAACCTCGCAGGCGTACCGTCTGTATCAGTGCCATGTGGAAGCACCCGCGGGCTGCCGATCGGAATGCAGATCATCGGGCGGTTCTTTGATGAGTCAAGGATCTTGGGTGTGGCTGCGGCTGTGGAAGCCCGAGTGATGGAATAAGTGATAGATGAGATGCTGGTTGTGTGCACCCCCTTATTTCAGCACATCAACAAGCGCCACCCGTTCAAGCACGAGTTCCGGGATCTTTGTCTCGCCCACCGCCGCAATCTCACGTTCGGTGATGCCAAAGAATGAGACGATTGAATCCCGTTTCCCGGGTCTGTAACAGGTCACATCCACCGCGTCTGATGAATCCACAAGGTTTTCAAGCTCGCCTGCCACAGCGGCAGGGATGTTTTCTCCAACAGCGACGATAATTATATTATTTCTGCCATTTCTAACACCCATCGACAATGCTTTCTTGATCTGGCGGTTTCCGGATGCATGCAGCAGTATTTCCATTCCCAAGTCGCCAGAGATGTTGCAGGAGCGACCCATCGCCCGGATTGCTTTTTCTGCTGCGGCGATAACGTGCTCCCTGCCTGCTATCATGTCTGCGTCGATCGCCTGAACTGTGATGCCGTATTTTGATGCGATGCTGCCTATCGTGCTTAAGAAAACGCCGGTGTCTGGTATCTCGCAAGTTCCGGCTGTTAGATGTATCTTCATGATTGGTTCGATCAAGATTATGGAGCCGCGGTCTGATATAACTGGTGGGCAACCGGACATCACCAGTACAATTCATCTATGAGACGCTTGCACTCGCGAATTACCAAAAAGCCTGCAAGTTCTGGATTTTTTTCTAAAATT
>JAYEGZ010000145.1:0-1301 GCA_034659315.1 Methanobacteriota archaeon | reverse complement strand
TCGATTTTATGGAGCTTCCGCTCTTCTTTGATCCTATGAACTAAGTGGATGCTGTAATCGATCCCGATTCCCATAACCATCGTGAATATAGTGACCGAGAGCGGAGTAAATGGCAGATCAATGAGTCCCATCGTGCTGATCGTCCAGATAAGAGCCAGAACGATTGGAGTTATCGCGATGAGACCGACAAGTGCCGACCTATAGAAGAGCGATGCCACAACAAAGACCAGTATGAACCCGGCAATTGTAGTAAACCCCATCTCAGCCTCCATCTGTTCGCGGTTTGCAGCATCCATCGGACCCATTCCTGCGAGATGAACGCTTACGCCATCCGGAAACGCGACAGTCCCGACCTCCTGCTCGATTGTGGGCATATCGGTGGCTTCTATCGACGTTCCAGCGACATCAAATCGCATAACAGAATAATCCCTGTTAAACTTCGACCTGATGTCCGGATTCTCTTCGATTATCTTCTTGCTCGTGTAACGCGTCTGCGGCAGATGCCCGTCGTTTGCAGCAATCATCGCAAATGTTGCAGAGTCTACAGTCTCAATGATCTCTGTTACGCCAAAGACCATGGCAAGCCTGTGAACAGACTCGAGCACATCCGGATCTGTAAGATCGCTCACGGTTCCGGCGTTGTCGAGAATGATTGCAACGGTCACGGTATCGGTTCCTGAGTAGTCAGACCACATCGACTGGAACGCCGTGATTATGGCGCAATCCTCTGGTATCCAGTTCTCGCTTGACTCGTCCATCCGGGATTGTGTTGCAAACGGCGCAATTGCTGCTGTCAGGACAAGAGCGATCACAATCACGAGAACCGGCGACCGTGCCTGGAAGAGCGCAAGGCTCCGGAGAGCATATCTGACGATCCCGTCGCCGCCTGCACTACCTGCGTCATTCGTGGCACAAGCCCCCAGCTCGCAAGTGTGTCTGAACGCCGTACTCATGTACCTTCTTTCAAGGACAAGAAGCGGCGGGAGAATGATCAAAACCGCGAGAAACGCGTACCCGATTCCTGTCGTCAGCAAAAAACCCATCTTCGCGTTCATCGGCATCTTACCAAACGCCATTGCAACGAAACCAGCCATTGTGGTTGCAGCACTCGCAAAGAGCGGAGGTGCAATCGTTGAGACGGATTCTGCAAGCGGGAAGTCATGATCCTCCCGGAGTAGTTCAAAGAACCGGTGAGTGATGTGGATACTGTAATCAATCCCCATCCCGACGATCATCGCGCCAAGACCAACCGTAATAGATGCAAGTTCGATACCGATATACCCCATCGATCCTGCCGTCCA
>JAYEGZ010000144.1:0-10567 GCA_034659315.1 Methanobacteriota archaeon | reverse complement strand
TCTGTTCTGTCACCACAAACTTACTCGTGTCCAGAGACTCGCACTCCACACCTTTGCCAAGCAGGAATACCTTTACGCAGTCACCCTCTGCCAGTGCGAAATTTCCGAACCGAAAAGCGTTCCAGACCGTCTCCGAATCATCCGAATAGATTATGATCCCTATCTTCATGGTTTCACCATATAAATGATAGTTTCACGGTCATAAAAACCTTCTTTAATACCCAAGCGGCGATATCAGCCATTCTTACCAAGTAATTTACATGCCTGGCACAGTCCGTCCGTGCATGGCTCGCCGCAGACCCTGCACGACACGAGCGATGCCGGAGGATACGAATCACCAAGCGCACCGATCATTTGGTCAAACCCGCGCACGATCCCGTGCCTGGTGCCAGGGTGGCGATCCTCAAACTCACGTAAGAAGACCCGCACCCCGAGCCGGTACGCCTCATTCATGTGCGGGCACGCCTTCGGGCAGACGGAAAGCCCGACCGCGCCCGCGTACGCAGTGACCTCGCTTTCAGGAACATGCCGCAAAGGCTTGATGCGCGGGACCAGGTCCGGCTGCACTCTTGCGTGTGACAACCTGACGAGCCGCTGGATATCGCCGCGCAGGTGATTGATGAGAATCGTCTGCGCCTCGTCATCGAGGTTGTGCCCGATCGCGAGATGGCTGGCTCCAAGTTGTTTCGCGGTTCTGTTGAGCAGGTTCTTACGGAGCGCACCGCAGACCGAGCATGGCGGGTGGTCGGTTGTTTCTAAGATGTCATCGAGCGTTCTTCCGAATGATTCCTCAAACGAGACGATGGTATGCTCGACTCCGAGGTTACCGGTGAAGCTGCTTGCGTTTTCGATTGTTTTTTCGCGGTAGCTGCTGATACCTTCGTCAACAGTGATCGCAACAATTTTGATCTTCCGATTCGGCGCAAGGATAGTATGCAGGAGATGAAGAAGCACGGAGCTATCCTTTCCGCCGCTTAACGCGAGCGCGATCGTGCCCGGCGGGAGGTTATACTTGCGGAGGTCCCGCTTGACTTTGCGCGTGACATCATCGACCAGGTGTTGATTGCAGAGGTACATTCCTGAGTATGGCTGGAATATGACTGCGGGGTTGTCGCATCTGGTGCATGGGTGGTTGGTGGTGATTTTCATATTTTATTTAACACTGTCTGGAAATTCCGTGATATGCACACCCCTATGATCTTGCGTGAAAACCAGACATCGATATAAATTACATATCGGATACATATCCGC
The DNA here is from genome assembly GCA_034659315.1 of Methanobacteriota archaeon. Taxonomy (GTDB): domain Archaea; phylum Halobacteriota; class Methanosarcinia; order Methanosarcinales; family Methanogasteraceae; genus Methanogaster_D. The sequence continues at coordinate 9,316 of JAYEGZ010000144.1, read as the reverse complement.
AGTTTTTCCCAAGTAGCAGAGAGCAAAAAAAAGCAAAAAAAAGAGAGAGATCACCGAATGTATTCGATGATCGGTCGTGGTTTATTATATCCAACTTCGATCGGGCTTTCTTTTTCTTTGATACGCCCGGTGTGGATCGGTACACGCTCCATCTGTGCGTCCTGACCAAGTATCTGCGCTGACTCAACGCCGGTCATGACTGCCATCACGCGCACCACGCCCTCGTACTCTTCCTCGATGCGTGCTCCCCAGATCACGTTTGCATGTGGGCTGAGTTCGTAGGTGAGCGAACTTGCAATCTCGTCTGCTTCTTTCAGGCTGAGATCGGGACCGCCTGTGATGTGTACAAGGCACCCGGTAGCGCCGCGATAATCCACATCAAGCAGCGGGTGGTTCAGCGCCCCGCGTACAACGTCATCTGACTTGTCACGCGTCTTTGATTCACCAAAGAGCATCACTGCAACGCCGCCACAGTTCATAACCGTCCTGATGTCGGCATAATCAAGATTGATCAGAGATGGTTTGGTGATTGTCTCTGATATGCCTTTAACGGTCTCTGAGATCAACTGGTCCATGACCGAGAACGCATGCCCCATCGGCAGGTTTGGCACATAGCTGAGCAGGCGGTTGTTATCAAGAACGATCACCGTGTGCGCTGCAGAACTCAATTCATGAAGTCCCTGCTCTGCCTTGATGGTACGAGCACGTTCCACATGGAACGGTGTCGATACCATTCCGACCACGATCGCACCACCCTCCTTCGCGATATCAGCCACTACCGGCGCAACTCCGGTGCCAGTGCCGCCGCCCATGCCAGCTGTGACAAAGACCAGGTCCGCATCGGTGAGCATCTCGGTAAGCGTGCCTCGCGCAAGTTCGGCGGCGCGCCTCCCAACCTCGGGATCGCCGCCGGCGCCAAGCCCTCGCGTGATGGATTTTCCGACCAGAATCTTCTTATCAGCCCTGCACTCGTCCAGGTCCTGCCGATCAGTGTTGATCGCAATGATATCTACGCCATCGATACCAATGTCATACATCCGGGTGGAGGTGTTGTTGCCCGCGCCACCGCAACCAACGATCACTATACGTGGCGTTCCAACAAAATCGACCATATCATCGATAGCCTCGGTCTCGCAGGCTGTTTGACGATACAGTGCCTCATTCTCACTATGTTTTAGTGCTTCCTGTATTACTGATTGCATTTTCCGTCCCCTCAATGAGATTTCACATGCGATTTGTGCATCCGACATTTATTCAGGATGCGGTAGAATAGAGTTTACTATCGATTGTATATATAGTTATGGATTCACATAGTTACGGTTGGTATGATGCCATAGAACCAAAGATATCACTTTACATGGATTTTATTTGCAAAATACTCATTTAAAAACTCCAGATCGAACATATCGGCAATTTCTTCGCCTCCAGACACCATATACCCCACGCCAATATGCTCACGCATCTGTTTTCCAAGCGCACACGAGCAGAGTTCTGATTCGAGCAGATGCTTTGCCGATACATATCTTCGATGAATATCAACCATGTACTGCCCGTTCTCAATATAAACATTTGAAAATGCGTTGTTATTCATGAACTTGCTTTTGAATCGTTCAGCATGTGCTCGCATATAGGCAGGCGGTCCGACATGCCTTTTTAACGCGGGAAGTCCACCTGAAACAAGTTCAATCAACAAAACAACGTTATCCTGGGTTTTGCTTATGGGCTGGATTCCTATGGCGCTTCCAAGCACTGTGAAGTCGTGTTCACCAAGCAAACTGATCACCGACTGCCGCATCTTGTACAACTGCGGATAAGCGATGTCCTCGACCATATCAGGAATCTCAAATGATATTGCAAGTATATCCGTACCTCTTGCATCCATCGTGGCAACGATCTCCGATCTACATGCAGGCACCACGGGTTTTGCAAAGAAGTGCTCGATAGACGGCTCTGCTAAAAAGGTGCGTGCTGTGTCCACGAATGTGTAGAACTGATCGAGCGATAACGCGGCTGCAACATTGCGGTGTGGGTCAGTGGGATCGACCACGAAGAGCGGTTCCCACACCCCTCCGGATGCGCTATGCTGGGCACCCCGGGCACGCTGGGACATGGTGACCCCAGGTTCAATCAGCAGACCGTCTTTCCAGTTGCAAGCAGCATCAAGCACCGCAACGAACGAGCCGTAATGAATGATCAGCAGTTCGCAGAGGAACCCGGAAAAACCACGTACCCTGAGTTCGGAGCCATAAACATGAGCACATTTCATAAATTGCTTGAACAGCAGCACATCGTCCTCCAATCCACCAATTCGTGGTAGAACATACTGATTATGAAATGGCGTCCGGTCTACCGCGGATTTTATCTTGTCGGGACTGGATATTTGATAGCACGGCACCAGATCGACCCGGCACTCATCGAATCGAGCATGGATGTACGGATGCTCGGCATATCGTGTTTCATAACTATCTGCACGATCTGCCACCCGTTTTGCAATACGCAAGCCCTCTGTCTCGAGTTCCTCCCGCGTCAGGTCGATAGAAAGCATTATGAACATATCAAGATCGTGCGCTCCTGAAATCCATGTTTTCCGTGCCGCGGACCCAACAACCTCACACGAAACACCTTCTTCTGTGATATAACCGCATACCCTGCGGCTGAGTTCCGCAAGTTCGTCACGTTCCTCCTGAGTCGGTCTGACCACGGTAAGAACGTTGTTAAAGATTGTCAGAATATCGTCTTGCATCTACTTTGTGCCCTCTCCGGTGTCCAGGTTGTTTAAGATTGTTCAGGTATTGTTTGTATATGTGATCATGATTCTTTAATTTGACCCTGTTTCACTTGCCCGGGAAAGCACAATCACAAACGTACTCCCCTTCCCAACCTCACTCTCAGCCCTGATGCTCCCGCCGTGCCCCTCAACAATCCCTCTGGAGATCGCTAGCCCGAGCCCGCTGCCGCCGACCTCGCGTGTCAATCCTGAATCGACCTGATGGAACTTGTCAAAGATCAGATCCAGCTCTTCCGGCGGAATCCCGATTCCTGTATCGCTAACCCTGATCTCAGGATGTTCATCCACCATCCGCGCCTGAATTCGGATCTCGCCTTCCTCTGTAAATTTCAGCGCATTTCCGATCAAGTTCACGAAGACCTGCACCAGCCGGTCACGGTCTCCGGTGATCGGCATTGATTCACAATCCAGATCTGTGTGAATCAAAATTCCTTGTTCATCTGCTATCTTTTTCATGCTCTCTGTTGATTCCAGGATTATCTCATAGAGATCAACCGGTTCAAGATTGAGTTTCAAGTTTCCAGTATCGATTCTAGATATATCGAGGAGATCACTAACGAGCCTTTTCTGCCTCTCGATACTGCGGTCGATTATCTGTAGCATCTCCTTTTCCGTGTTAACATCCTTTACGGAGCCTGAGAGTGACTTTAAAACGTCCATCGAGATTTTTATCGATGTGAGTGGCGTCTTGAGTTCGTGGGAGACCATCGAGACGAACTCGGATTTCAGCCGGTCAAGTTCCCTCAATCTGGTGTTTGCCGATGCAAGTTCCATATTTGACCTTTTCAGGTCATCAGTCTTCTTCACAACCTCTTTTTCAAGCTCCCGGTTCCACCCGGAGAAGATCAGAACGATTCCGCCACTTCCTGCAAGGATGATTGCGATCACAATTACAACGAAGAGCATCTGCCCCCGGTAAACACGGTGTATCAGTTCTCCTGCCTTGCTTGCGGGAACGCTCGCAGCCACAGACCAGACACGGCCCCCCCAGATGACCGGTGTGTATGCAACAATCTGCCGTTCTCCTGTGATTTCGTCGAAATAATATCCAGTCCCCTCTTTCCCATGCATCTGCTCCCGCAAGATATCTGCATAAGATGAATCAGCGGCGCAGAAACTCCCGATGTACCTTTCGCCGATCGTCTCATTATGCTCCCCATCATACAACGAACTTCCTGAGTGATCGATCATGTACATATATCCCTGCCCTTTGGGTATGGCATCGGCAAGGAACTGATCAGAGAGCGTGGATATTCTGATAACTGCAAGTATTACGCCTTTAAATTCATTATCATCGTACACCGGTACCCATGCGTATGAACCGAGCCCGCCTTCAAAGAGCGGCACCGGGTCTATTATGCAGGTCTCTTTACGATCCCTTGCAGTGTCAAATGGCCAACTTCTGTTCGCCGCGTACAGATCGAATCCGACTGGTGTATCTTCTGCAGGGTGGCCTGATACTACCACACCGGTACTATTTATAAATTGGATTGCAAAGAAACCGCTGGATTTATGATAAATGGGTACAAAACTCCGTGCCATGCCCTCCGGTGACGTATCCATGGAGTCCTCCGCCAGTATCTCGATCAGGTTGGTTTTTTCTTCGAGAAAACTCTCGATTCCTGCAGAAGATTGTCTGGCAAGCAACAATTGCTGCTCATTGAACTGCTGATGCACAACCCCTACCACCTCGCGGTTGGTGGCAGATCCGAGCCACATCACAACGACAATTAGCAGCGCGGTGATGGCAATGGTTGTGAGTTTTTTGTGGGGCATAACATGTCACTGTTTGATGAATTCCATGACCCCGCAACCGAACAACCAGGGAGCCACTATGTTCGAGGGACATACGCCCCTCGTGAAGACCCGAAACCACGAGTTATCGATCTGTTTTGCAGTCTCTTCTGCTATCCTACTCGTCATCTTTCCATGACGATCACAAACAAGAAACGGTGCGAGCTCCCGAACCACCACAAGTTCGCAACGTGCATCAAATCTGTTCACTTCTTCCATCAACTCTGTGATCTTGTTCATCTCCTGTGCCAGTATCTGTTCCCTGAAATATTCCCGTATCTTCTGCATCTCCTCTCATCTTCCTCGATATGCAGAGTTTATAAGTTTTATCAGGGGACATTGGAAAATAGTTTCGTAAGGGGTGATAGTAAGCCAGCAATTGAAAACCGCATCACCGGGTTTTCGATTGCTGCTGAAGGTATCCGCTTCAAATCAAGTGATAATATTCGACTGTGACCCGTTTCCCGACTTTTCAGGTAGTCTCTTTCACAGCACAATCACAAACGTACTCCCTTCCCCGACCTTGCTCTCAGCCCTGATGCACCCCCCGTGCCCCTCAATTATTCCCTTGCAAATCGCAAGTCCGAGACCCGTGCCGCTGACCTCGCGTGTCAATCCCGAATCGACCTGGTGAAACTTATCAAATATCCGGTCAAGTTCTTCCGGCGGAATCCCGATTCCGGTATCGCTGATCCTGATCTCGGGATGTCCATCCACAGTCCGCGACCGAATATGGATCTTGCCTTTTTCGGTGAACTTCAGCGCATTTTCGATCAAGTTCACAAAGACCTGCACCAACCGGTCATGGTCTCCGGTGATCTGCACCGATTCACAATTAAGATCAATGTGAATCGGAATTCCTTGTTCATCTGCTATCTTTTTCATGCTCTCTGTAGATTCCATGATTATCTCATAGAGATCGACCGGCTCAAGATTGAGTTTTAGGTTTCCGGACTCTATTCTGGATATATCAAGTAGATCTCCAACAAGCCGGCTCTGACGCTCAACACTCCGATCGATTATCTGAAACATCTCCTTTTCGGTGTCAGCATCGTTCTCAGAGCCTGACAGTGACTTCAAAACATCCATCGAGATCTTCATGGACGTGAGCGGGGTTTTGAGTTCGTGGGAGACCATCGAGACGAACTCGGATTTCAGCCGGTCAAGTTCCTTCAATCTGGTGTTTGCCGATGCAAGTCCCATATTCGACATTCTCAGGTCGTTTGTCTTCCTCACAACCTCCTTTTCCAGATCCCTGTTCCATCCGGAGAGAATCAGGACGATTCCGCCGCTTCCGGCAAGGATGATTGCAATGACGATGGTTACAAACAGTATCTGCTTCCTATAGACGGAATGCACTAGTATCTCTGCCTCACTCTCGGGAACAGTGGTTGCAACTGACCAGATACGACCGCGCCAGACGACCGGCGTATATGCCATGACCATCGGTTTCCCGGTATCTTCATCGAAATAATATCCAATTCCCGCACTTCCCGGCATCTGATCCCTCAACACATCCGCATAAGACGAGTTGTTCTCGCATAGGAGCCCGATATACTTTTCACTGATGATTCCTCGGTGCATGCCATCGTAGAGGCACCGCCCTGATCTTGTGATCATGTAGGTGTATCCACGCCCTTTTGGGACTGTATCTGCAAGAAAACGTGTGGAAAGTGTGGATATATCAATTGTTGCGAATACGACTCCTTTAAACTCACCATCCGAATACACTGGTACTCCAACGTTTGATCCGACACCGCCCTGAACCAGCGGCACCGGGCGGGTGGTGTATGTCTCTTTACTTTCTCTGGCACGATCGAATTGTGCGTTTCTCTTTGTTGCGTACAGATCAAGCCCGATCGCCGCATCTTCCGGAGGGTACCCGGTCACAATCACGCCGTCGCTACTCACAAACCCGATCGACGAAAAACCGCTTGATTCGTTGTAAACCGTTGTAAAATACGGCGTCATGTTCTCTGGCGAGACATTCACCACCTGTGTTGCCAGCACTTCGATTAAAACGGTCTTCCCCTCGAGGAAAGCCTCGATTCCTGCGGCAGATTGCCTGGTCAGGAGCATTTGCTGCTCATTGGACTGCTGCTGCACGATCTTCTCCACTTCACGGTTGGTGGCATACCCCAGACCCAGCACCACGACAATGAGCATCGCGGCGATTGCGAGTGTGGTGAGTCTTTTGTGTGACATAATCTATTGTTACCGTTTGATGAATTCCGTGACCCTGCAATCGAACAGCTCGGGAGCTATCATGTTTGAAGGATTCCCGCCTCCATTCAAGACCTCGAATCGTGCATTCCTGGTATGTTTTGCAGTCTCTTCTGCCATCTTAATCGCCATCTTCCCGCAATGATCGCAAGCGAGAATCAGTGTGGGCGCCTGAAAAGTCCCAATTTCGTGGAGCACATTGAATCTATTCACTTCTTCTCGTACCTTTATGATTTTGTTCATCTCATGTGCTAATATCTGTTCCCTGAAATATTCCCGTATCTTCTGCATCTCCTCTCCTCTTCCTCGATATGCAGAGTTTATAAGTTTTATCAGGGCAGTCTGAAAAAGTTTCGTCAGGAGCAATACAAACTTGCTGTTGCACCGCATATCCCCCGATGCTGCTGAAACTGCCAACGATTATGTGGTTTTAGACGCTCTCCGGAAAATTGATTGTAAACCGCTTGGGTCCGCACCTGCGGATATGTCGTGCCATCTCACATCAGTGACGCTTAAGACTATGCCCATCTCCGGATATTTTCGTATCTGGCAATCCCACGTAGAATGGTCTGCTCCAAGAACATGTATCAGAACTACGGGTGTCCCTTCAAGGTCAACATGGGTTTCATAGTATATTTCAGTTCCATCTGGTGTTGTTAGTATAATCATAATCCAATTCTTCTATTGATTTTCTTGCTTTACGATTTATCGATGAATCTATTTATTAATAATCACACTTAAGCCTTTCGGTGGGTGGGTGTGGAGTATCCATTCCAGTTCGACAAGCATATTCAAAAATGTCTTCGATCTCCCCTGATTTTTGATAGCCCGCGTCAAAATGGCATTGAATAGAAGTATATAACCACTTTGCGATTAAACTACTAAATTGATATGTATAACACAAAACAACATATATGCATAATTGTAATTATTGTATCCGCATCAATTTCGTGCTGCTGCGCACCCGTAAGTGCGTGGTCAAATGGCGGATACAGCGACGATCCAGGAGATGTTTGTTATGGCACACACGACTGGATCGCAGAACACGCGCTTAACTTTCTGCCACCTGCTGAGCGACAGTACATAGACGATAACCTCAACTGGTATTTATATGGCACTGAACTGCCTGACAACCCGCACCCGGATGATGGCATATGCGACACATCCAAACACCACGTTTATTTCTACGAAAACGGCAGTCTGATGGATGATGCGTCAGCGGTAAGGGCGCAGGATATCTACAACAACACACTGGCTTTCCTGAAGGAGGGCGATTGTGTAAACGCGTCGAAGTATGCTGGCATTATGACACACTACATCGCTGATGTGGCGGTCTTCGGGCACGTGATGGGTAAAAAGACCGACTGGAGCGCGGAAGTGCACCACGGCGACTACGAGAGCTATGTACAGCGCAGGACAGATGGCAACGTGTCAGAAGCGTTCGATCCATACATCGAGTTTGACGGGACCCTGGATGTGGTGACCGCGTACGATGCAACCATCCATGTAGCGAATGACACAACGTTTGACGCCGAGTCTGAGGGACGCGGGTGTATATGGATGGATTCGCACTACAACTGGAGCGATCCCGGATTCCGGGATGAGTGCGGCGAATCGCTCAATCTTGCGATCAACGTTGTTGCAGACGTCCTGCATACACTCTACAGCGAGGCGTGTAGCGAGCAGCGTGGTGATCTCAACGGAGATGGCATGATCACATCCGCCGATGCTATGATCGTGCTCAGAATGACGGCAAGCGGAGAGTACAGCAACGATGCGGACATGAACAGAGACGGCAGCGTAACATCGCTGGATGCGCTCATGATACTGCAGGATGCGGAGGCTGGTGACATGGATTGAATCAGACCGATCGAACACATCTGTGTGAATTGTGTTATGAACGCAGCCAAGAGATGGTCTGCTGGACTTACAGACTGGTTGATCAGCACTCTCCGCCCCGGTACACTAAGAACAGCTATGCAACAATGTGCGAATCAATCATCTCGATCGCATATAAGCGCGGATCCAGATCAACACCCGGATGACGCTGCCCGCCTCCGCATAAGTTTAATTTGCTTGCCGGGATGCGAACAAGCACCCCGGCACCCATGTTTCTGTCACAGACCGATCTTCCCTGCCGCAGCTTGCAGGATCAGGAGGGCGTCCACCGAAGTGAGCCAGCCATCTCCGTTCATGTCGCCCCACATCCGTCCGATGCCGTGAGGGTTCACCCAGTAGCCTGCCGGGGTGCTGTTATCCGCGTCCCAGACATCGGGCACGCCGTCACCATCGGTGTCTGTGGCGGGGATGGTGTCCGGTTGTGGTGTTGGTTCTTCGCCGCTGATGGTGTACTCAACCATTGGGTAGAACCTCAGATTATCCGAGTCGTCAGCGGTCTTGAAGTACATGTCGCCCATGATGTGCTCCTTGGAGTCTTCATCCAGGGTGAGGGTGTCTTCCTTGTTCCTGAGTGTGATCTGGTCAGAATTCGCAGTTGCTTCCATTATGCCA
>JAYEGZ010000143.1:0-10581 GCA_034659315.1 Methanobacteriota archaeon | reverse complement strand
CCCCCGAAGGGCAGTTTTTACTCGATTTTTTGTGAAAAAATCGTATACTATTTATCAGTTGGCTGCTGATTGGACACCATGAACCCATCTGACGAGCACAGGAAACACGCACGGCGCGGGTACGTGATCGAGGTTGCAACGATCAGTTCCTCGCGGTACTTAGAACACGGAAGCGCCCCCGATCCGGCAGATGCGGATGATACATCCGGAGCAATCATCATCGATGCGCTCAGGATGGATGGTCACACCGTGCGATACACGCTACTTTCTGACGATATTGACCTTATCCAGCACTGGTTTGCAAAAACGATGAATTCCAATGCCAATGCCATCATCACAACAGGCGGGACCGGGCTTACACCGGGGGACGTTACGATTGAGGCGATCAGACCACTCCTTGACAAGGAAATGCCCGGATTTGGTGAGATATTCCGTGCGGAGAGTATGGCTGAGATTGGTTACGCTGTGATGCTGACAAGAGCCATCGCCGGCGTCGTTCGTGGGCGGGCGGTCTTTTGTATGCCCGGGTCATCGAACGCGGCGAAACTTGGTATCAAGATAATTGCAGCAGAACTCGGGCATGTGATCGAGCATGCGAGAGGTCGGGTGTAGCTTCCTACAATTCCTGATCCTTTTCCTACTGCATACTCTTGTGAAATCTCGCGGTTTTGGTCACCGTATTTAAACACATATTTAAATACATACACAACCTCAACCACGGATAAGGTTTTTATTAATGGACGCATGATATAGTAACGGGGTGAGTATTTGAAAGTACTGGTCGTAGACGATTCGGTGTTCATGCGAAAGATTGTGTCAGATATGCTGGAGTCTGATCCACACATCAAGGTCTGTGGTATCGCAAAAAACGGAATCGAAGCTATCGAGAAGATAAAAGAATTGAAACCCGACGTGGTTACGATGGATGTCGAGATGCCGCGCATGGACGGACTCACTGCACTCGGGCACATCATGAAGGAATGCCCTGTGCCAGTGGTCATGCTCAGCACACTGACAGAGAAGGGTGCTGATGCCACACTGACTGCGCTTAGTCGTGGTGCGATCGACTATGTGCAGAAACCGTCGGGAGCAGTCTCGCTTGACGTGAGAAAGGTGCAGGGCATATTGCTTGAGAAGGTGAAAGCTGCAGCGCAGTCAAACCCCCGGACGCTGATGCCAAAGAAGAAGAGCGCACCAGCAAAACCACTGAAATATACGCCCAGCTCAACGACGAAGATTATTGCGATCGGTACGTCCACAGGAGGTCCCGCTTCGCTTGCAGAGATTATCCCCCACTTCCCGGTAGACACTCCGCCGATGCTGATCGTGCAGCACATGCCGGCTGGTTTTACGGCGAGGTTTGCAGAGCGGCTGAACGAAGCTTCTGCGATCCGGGTCAAGGAAGCAAGTGCAGGGGACAAACTCGATCCAGGGCTTGCACTCCTTGCTCCGGGCGATTACCACATGACGGTGGGTAGGGATGGCAAGGTTCACATGAATAAGAACCCGAAGATACACGGGGTCCGACCTGCTGTCGATCCAATGATGACCACCGCATCCGAGGTCTACAAATCGAAGATGATTGGGGTGATCATGACCGGAATGGGGCGCGATGGCGCAGCCGGCATCGAAGCGATCAGGAAGAACAACGGTGTCACCATTGCACAGGACGAAGCATCCTCTGTGGTATATGGCATGCCGCAGGAAGCGTACAATACCGGATGCGTGGACCGGGTTGTACCGCTGTCACAGATACCGGCAGAGGTACTACGGAAATGTTAATATAATCAACAAAAACATTGAAACGGGGGTTATGAAATGGACGCGGATATGGCGGAGTATAAGGAAGAGTTTGTAAATGAAGCAAGGGAACACTTACAGATACTAAATCAATCATTGCTTGATCTGGAACACGATACGTCCAATAGGGATCTCTTGAATAATATATTTCGAGCAGCACACACTCTAAAAGGTTCATCTGCGACGATGGGCTTTATGGAGTTGAATAAACTGACGCACCGGATGGAAAATGTCCTCGATGCGATCAGGAATGGCAAGACTGCCGTAACATCCGTGGTGCTGGATACGACATTCGATTGTTTTGACGTGCTTGAGATTATGATTGACGAGATCGATGCTGATTCGCCGAGCAGTGTCGATGTTTCGGATCTGGTAAACCAGCTCGACAGTCTGCTGACCGAAGATGGGGGGGCTGGAGTGCAGGCAGGATCAGCGGCGCCAGCAGAACCTGCCGTGTCCGGGCAGTATGAACCGGCAGGGGTGCCCGAGAAACTTCCCGGGATAGGAACAATTTTGCTCAGCGAAGAAGATCTGGAAATAGCGAATGATGCGATTAACCAGGGTCTTTCCGTATTCAAAATGCGGATCGATCTCGAAGATACTTGCGCACTTAAATCGGTTCGTGCGGTGATGGTGCTAAAGTGCATCGGCGACCACGCCGACATCCTTGCGACCATACCCGGCGCCGAGGCGATAGAGGATGGGGAATTCGATCAGGGATTCGATGTGATCTTTGGCACCGAGGAAGACGGCGATGCGATCCAGGAGTCGGTTGGACATGTCAATGAGGTTTCAAATGTGGGCATAATACCGGCAATAATCGAGTCGGCTGAACCAGTGTCAGAAGCAGCGGCAGAACCCGCAGCAGAAGGCATAACGGAATCAGAATCCAAATCAACGCCAGAAGCGGCGCCGGCTGTGCAGAAAACACCTGCTGCAGGTGCTAAAAAGCCAGATGTCGTGCGAAGCGTGCAGAGCGTGCGGGTCAACATAGAAAAGCTGGATGCGCTCGTCAACATGGTTGGAGAGCTTGTTATTAATAAAATCAGGCTTTTAGAGGTTCAATCAACCCACCAAATCAAAGAACTTGATGAAACGGTGTCAAACATCGACCGACTGACCAATGATCTGCGTGATGAGGTCATGCAGATGCGAATGGTTCCTGTCGATCAGATATTCAATCGGTTCCCGCGAATGGTACGGGACCTGGCAAAGAAGAAGGATAAGGAGATCGAGGTGGTCCTTGAAGGCAGGGATATCGAGCTTGACCGGACTGTGCTTGATGAGATCGGGGAACCGCTGGTGCACCTGATCAGAAACTGTGTCGATCATGGCATCGAATCTGCAGACGTGCGAGAAAGTTCAGGCAAACCCGCGAGAGGGATCATCAGGCTGATCGCGCGCAGGGAAAAGAATCATGTCGACATTAAGGTGGCTGATGATGGTGGTGGCATTGATCCTGATAAGCTGCGAGCAAAGGCGGTCAGCAAGGGACTTATAGGCCAGGAAGAAGCAGGTGCGATGAGCGATGAGAATGCGCTGATGCTAATCTTCGCGCCGGGCTTTTCCACGGCAGAGGCGATCACAGATATTTCCGGAAGGGGTGTCGGGATGGATGTCGTAAAGACCAGCATCGAAGCTCTTGGTGGGAGCGTCTCGCTTGAATCGGATGTTGGCGTTGGCACCACTGTAACACTAAAACTTCCGCTCACAATGGCGATCATTCAGGCACTGCTTGTCGAGGTTGCCCAGAACGTGTATGCCGTGCCGATCAGCAGCGTTCTTGAAACGATATCCGTACAGACTGCCAGTATCCGGGTGATGGGGCAGCAGAAACTGATAACGCTGCGCGGTAGTGTGCTGCCGCTTATGTGGGTGCAGGATCTGTTTGGGAACGTATCTGGAAACGGGCACGAAGAGGTTACAGCGGTGGTAGTGGACCGCGGAGGTCAGCAGGTTGGATTGGTGGTGGATTCGCTGATCGGACAGCAAGAGATTGCAATCAAGTCGTTAAGCGGAATGCTTGCGGGCGTCAAAGGATTTGCTGGCGCTACAATCCTTGGTGACGGTAAAGTGATCATGATACTGGACGTTGCCTCTATGTTGTAGCGAATATGGAAAGAAAACCCCAACAATAAAGAATAAGAAGGATTTTGGAATGCCAGAGATCATCAAAGTGGGAATGGCTGATCTGAAGGTGGCTGCTGAGCCCGGGGTGCTGATCACCATCGGACTTGGGTCATGTGTCGGCATAGCGCTCTACGATGCAACGACTCGCGTGGGCGGGCTTGCGCACATCATGCTCCCGACCAGCAAACACACCTCAAACAAAAGCAACGGTGCTGACCTCAACCCGATGAAATACGCGGATACGGCGGTCGATATGACACTTAGGATCATGGCACAGAAACACGCCATTAAAAAAAATATAACTGCCAAGATCGCGGGCGGGGCTCACATGTTCTCCTGCGCGAAGGACAGCAGTTCGTTTCTAAAAGTCGGTGATAACAACGTCGCCGCAGTGAAAGAGAAACTGAAACGGGAAGAGATCAGACTGCTTTCGGAGGACGTTGGTTTGAATTACGGAAGGACAGTTGAATTGCATACCAATGACGGGAAATACGTCATAAAAACGATTGCTAAAGGATCGAAGGTGATTTAGATGGATGATTTCGAGAAATTAAAGAATAAGATATCCAATGACAAACACTTCAGTTGCAACCAGTATAAGGACCCATATCTTAAGCGAAGGTTTGCCATCAGGATGCGCGCCACAGGAGCAAAGACCTACCGTGATTATATAAAGGTACTCGATACGGTTTCGGATGAGTATCAGGTATTGCTGGACGTGCTAACTGTCAATGTCACCGAGTTTTTTCGGGACGTCAGTGTGTTCAGAGAAGTCGAGAGTGTTTTAAGATCGATTATCAAAGAAAAGCATGAAAAAAATCAGAACAGCTTGCGTATATGGAGTGCCGGCTGTTCCAATGGGTCTGAGGTGTACACGATATCGATACTGCTCGATCAGATACTCGGTCCGAAGATCAAGAATTTCAAGATCACACTCCTTGCAACAGACATCGATGACGCGTCCCTGCAGAGGGGGCGCGAAGGGATATACAACCCCGACCTCTTGAAAGAGGTCAAGCATGCATACCTGACGAAATATTTCGAAAAAACTGGTGGTGGGCAATATCAGGTGATCGCGCCCAACAAACGGATGGTCACGTTCAGGAAACACGACCTGATCAATGACCGACCACAAACGATGATGGATGTGGTGTTCTGCAGGAATGTTGTGATATACTTCTCAAGGGAGTTGCAAGAGACGTTGTTCGTGAATTTCTATAAATCACTGGTTGATGGCGGGCATTTTGTCATGGGAAAGACCGAGACACTGGTCGGCGAGGCGAAAGACAAATTCACACCAGTAAATAATAAAGAACGGATATATAAAAAGTGATATGGGCGAAGAAAAAGTCGTTACATGGCTGGATGGCAAAATCCTCTTCATAGAGGCGTATGCCACACAGGCGAATTGGATGCCGTGCAAGGTTGTGCTCACTTATGGGGGCATCTGGCTCATGCAGGGTGACAACAAGAAAGGCATCCCACTTGCAGCGATCTCAAGTCTTGGAAGGGAGATTCCAAAGAAACAACTCGGGACATCAGTAACGGATTATATCGCTATCACGTATGTTGCCGAAAACAAGGAGCTAACGGTCGCGATCACAGGGCAGTCTGCGCAACTGAAGAAACTGAAGAAGTACATTATGTTCATGCGGCTAAATAAGAAGCCAGTGTATATTCTGCACCCTGCAAAGGTTGGCGGAGTGATCAAGGACGGCGTCCAGTGGGTACAGGGGCTTCTCAACATTGTGTGGACGCCTGGTGGCGCGGCAGACAAACTGATCATCCAGCGCAAGGCTGGCAACGTCGAGATCCTGATGAATAACATCGAGATGGTGCAGACCGAGAGTCCGAATATCGGCGGGAAAGTGAAGCAGATTGCAAACATCAAACACGCTGACAGCGAAAATATTTATAACACATTCATACTATCCGGAATTCAGAATTCACTCATAGAGTACATCAATGACCACCTGCGCGAACAGGGGGTGATATCCAGTCATGCAAGCGACAGCGCAACAGATTCGTCGTCTGACGCAACGATCGCTGAGACTGAGGAGGAGATACTGGTCGCGCTATATTCCGGCGTCTCCGCACTCGAGGTGCCCACATTCATGGAAGAGCTGGATGTGGATCAGATCGAATTGATTTATGACAAATTAATATCCTACGGGCTTGTGGAACTGGTGCGCCTCCGGAAGGATGTTAAACTTACGCCGAAAGGTAGAAATATAGTGAATAAGAAAATGCAGATATAGGGAATATGGAGGGGTTAGTATTGCAAACATAATGCTTGTCGATGATTCGAAGTTTATGCGGGCACTCCTTAAGAAAGTGCTTGCAGCTTCGCACAACATCGTAGGAGAAGCCGAAAACGGGGTGGAGGCAATCGAGATGTATGATCAGTTGACTCCCGACCTCGTGATGATGGACATTGTGATGCCGCACATGGACGGAATACTTGCAACGAGCAACATCACGAACAAACATCCCGACGCAAAGATCATCATGTGCACGTCTGTCGGGCAGGATGAGAAGGTGAAGGCGGCGATCAAAGCCGGCGCCAAGGGTTATATCACCAAGCCATTCCAGGGACCAAGTGTCATCAAGGAAGTCGAGAGTTTACTGGGTCAATAGTCATGATCGGGATGAATACCCTAAAAGGGCTGAAACGGCTGGGTGACCGGAGCGCTGAGATGGCGATTCAATCACTCGCCGAGATGACCGACACGGAAGTGGTGATGGAGGTCTCGGCTGTCAACATGACCGATATCGAGCAGATCCCGGCGACCATTGGCGTAACCGACGATGCGATGGTCGGGCTTTTTGTGCAGTTCACCGGCGAACTTCCGGGGGCGGTGCTGACACTGCTCTCGATTCCATCTGCCCAGAATCTTGCAGATATCATGCTGGCAGGTATGGGTGACGAACCTGCCGGAGACGAGGTGCTAACGGAAATGCAGCAGTCAGCGGTCGAGGAGGTCGGAAACATCATCACATCAGCGTTCATCGATGTGTGGGCTGACGAATTTGGCATGGGGCTTACCCAGTCGCCGCCTGCGTATGTATGTGACTATGTCCCATCGATCATCGATGCCTCACTTGCGCGGGCATCCGAGAAAGGGGACTTTGCCGTGGTTTTCAACAGCGCGATCCGCATCACAGATCAGGATATCGACTGCCACATTCTGGTGCTCCCCGATCCGGATAAGATGCAGCTGATGTTTGATAGTCTGGAGTAATTATGGTCGAACTTGAAAATCTTGAGTCATTAAAGGGGCTGGGCGATAACAGCGCGTCTATGGTGGTTGAGTCGCTCTCTGAAATGCTCTGCATGGCTGTCGAGATGGATGTCTCCGCAGTCCATGTAGATACAATCAAAAACATCCCTGATATCTTGAAACTGACTGGTGACACGATTGTTGGCGCGTATGTGGGCTTTTCCGGCAAGTTGTCGGGCACGGTGCTGACAATTCTCTCGATTGAGAGTGCACGCGAGATGGCTGACATCATGCTTGCAGGGATGGATGAGGATGATCCTCTGGACTACCTGACCGAGATGCAGGAGTCTGCAATACTTGAGATCGGCAACATACTGACATCGCCGTTCATCGATGTGATGGCAGATGCCCTATCACTGGAACTGACGCAGAGTCCGCCAGCGATCGCATGTGACACGTTAAGTTCCCTGATCAGTCTGTCGATGGACGGGGCAAGCGAGAGCGATCTTGCAATCGTGTTCAACAGCGCACTGCATGTCGTGGACCAGAACATCAACTGCAATATCCTGATGCTGCCTGACCCTGACAATGTTGAGACGATGATCAACGACCTCGGATCACTGAAATCGACGCCAGAATCTTCCTGATGGGGTATGAGGGGCGGATATTCCCGTCTGGTAATGTGGTGGGTGTGGTTACCGGCATACTTCACACCGCCATAACCCAAACGGGATTTCCAAAGCCCTGAAGCCACCGCGCTGGGCACCGGAGAATCAGATGATGGCGGTTTAGTTTAAGCGGGAGTGTAACTCAAATTCAGTAATTGCTGTTGTTATCGTGATTTTCTACTTCTGCGGGCTTACCGGCAGGGGTTTTACCCGCTCTGCCTCTTTGTCGCTCTCGTAGATGTGCAACGAATCTGCATAATCAATCAACCGAACGATCCTGCAGTTGTTCGGGCGGATTACCTCGCGGTTCAACATGTCAATTATCGCAACGATATTTGCCTGCCACGCCGTGTACAGGTCCCTGGATCGCCAGGTCAGATGGACGTCCACACCATCCTCATCTCCCCCGAGGTACCTGATCTGGACGCGCTGCAGGCACGGCGGCGACGCATTCCCGAGATCGATTTGGGGCTGCCATGTGATCGCTTGATCGCGGTTTGACGTGATCCCTGCCTCCTTCTGAATCGCAAGACACTCTCGCAGGCGTCTGATCTGGTCGAGACCTTCGTACATCGCGAGTCGTTCGAAATACAGGTATGCGAACTGTTCCAGTTCCGGCTTTTTGATATACTCTGACAGGTATTCTCTTGTGAATCCCTGGCAGTACTGGTCGATGTGCTGGAACGGGAACTGTGGATGCAGTTCGTGGTTCTCGATCTGCTTTATCGCATTGCCGGTGAGTTCAAAGAGTACGCACGCATCCTTAATCGGCTTTGGCTCGGACGAATCGCCGATCGTTATCCTCATCCCGTCACGCAGCACGTGCCGCACCGCCCGCGCCCACGCGTTATGAAAATCGGTTTCAGCTATCAGTATAGCGGGTGGTAATTTCATAGGTGTAATAACCCTCCCTTATGTTGTATCGGTTTCGTGACTTTCGTCAGCAACCCTTAAAAATAGTATCGATATGTATTTTTCCGAAGCCTCGGGCGAGATTTGAACTCGCGACCTAGTGATTACAAATCACTCGCTCTGCCAGCTGAGCCACCGAGGCGTCATGCAGGTATAAACTTGGTTCCATAGTATATAATGCCGGCGGCACCGTCTTCACCAAGCTTCCGGAATGTGGGCTTCACCCGCATCCCGATTGTGATCTCTTCAGGATCGCATACCACCTGACCGGTCATGCGCGGACCCTCATCCAGTTGTATGATCGCAAGCGGATATGGAGTCTGCATATCAAAGCCTTCTGATGCCGTGCGTATTATGGTGTATGTGACCACCTCACCATAGCCCTTGAACTGGTAGTCCTCAATGCTACCCTCCCTGCGGCAGTTCGGGCACATCGTTCGCGGTGGGAAGTAGTACTCCTCACAGGTATTGCATCGCGTTCCGACCAGATTATACCTGCTGCTGATATGCCTCCAGAATCTTGGTACGCTCATAAGATCACCAGTGTAGTATTTCGATTAATCGATACTTAAAGATGCTGATGGTGATCTATATCCGGGAGGGGTCATGAGTGCAGTATGTGCATCATTTTCTTGTGTCAATCTTGTGCAATCTCGTGGTTTTATATGCGGATATCACACAATACACAAGTAAGCTGAACTTGGCGCCGCCTACAGACATAAACACTTACAAATCCGTGTTTTTGTGAAAAAAAACGATTGTGGCTGAGTAAACTTGTAACAAATGAACGAACGAACAAAACATTTTCTGCGGGAGAAATTCAAGGAGTATTATCTCGAATATCCGATCCAGCTACCACCAGAATTCGAGCGCCGTGAGTGGGGCTTCGTCCTTTTTGATGCGCTGCCAAAGATCGTGATGTACCGGCACAAAGCGTTTCTCTCACGCATAGAGGTGCTTGAATACCTGCGGAGCATGACTCCAGCTCACGCATTCGCATCAGTTGCGTACTACGAGTATCCCGGCGCGGGCACGATGGCAGACAAGCACTGGCTGGGGGCAGATCTGATCTTTGATCTGGATGCTGACCACCTCCCGGATGCGCCGGAGTCGTTTCCTGAAATGCTTGCACGGGTCAAGAGTGAGACCCTGCGGCTGCTTGATTTCCTGACCGACGACTTCGGGTTTTCCGGGGAGTTGCTTGATATTGTCTTCTCCGGAGGGCGCGGGTACCATGTGCATGTGCGCGATCCCGCGGTGCAGACGCTTGGTAGTGCTGAGCGAAGGGAGATTGTGGATTATGTGAGCGGGGCAGGGCTTGCGATAAAACCGGCATCTGTGAGTTCAACGATTTCAGAGGTTCCTGCCGAAAAACGTTTTGGATGGAGTCGTAAGATCAATCAATGGATTGTGGGATATCTACAGTCGCTTAAAGACCCTGAAACCGCTGTAAACAAATTGCAGGAACTGGACGGCATCGGGAAAATGAAAGCAAAGAAACTGGTTGACGCCGGGCTTCTCGATGCCGCAAGCGATGCAAACATCAAACGCATCAGGAATGGAAACATCAAATTTCTCACAGGTGTCACGAAATCGTTCTGGAATCGGTTGATACTAAAAGCCCTACAGGAGACCTGCGCGAGCGTTGATGAGCCAGTAACAGGCGACATCAAGCGGCTGATCCGGCTCCCCACGTCTCTGCACGGCGGTTCGAGCCTGCGGGTCGCTCCACTGACGCTTGAGAATATCGAGGTTTTCGATCCGCTGAAAGATGCTGTCGTGTTCTCGGATAAAGCGATCTCGGTTACAGCGGAGATGCCCGCAGCCTGTGATCTCTGCGGGAACCATTT
>JAYEGZ010000142.1:5619-10608 GCA_034659315.1 Methanobacteriota archaeon | reverse complement strand
ATATCAGGGAGGGCAGCCCTCCTGAACCAAACCTTTATCCAACCGCTGCCCAAGAAGAGACATTATGGGTTCGGATATCGGCGATCTGTTTGAGAGCAGAGAGACCGAACTGAAGCAATTGCGCGGCCAAACCGTTGCAATTGATGCATACAACACAATATATCAGTTTTTAAGCAGTATACGGCAGCGAGATGGCACACCGCTCAAGGATTCGCATGGAAGAGTGACATCACACCTGTCCGGATTGCTATACCGGACAACAAACCTTGTTGAGGCAGGTCTGAAACTTGTTTTTGTCTTTGATGGCCCCCCTCCTGATTTTAAGTCAGCAACAATCGAAAAACGTGTGGAAATACGAAACACCGCTGACAAACAGTGGAAGGAGGCGCTTGCGGCTGGCAGCGAAGATGCATTCAAGTATGCGCAAGCATCGTCCAGACTTACATCCGATATGGTCGTGGATGCAAAGATGCTGCTCACATCGATGGGTATTCCGGTGGTTCAGGCAGCAAGCGAGGGTGAGGCTCAGGCAGCATATATGGCAAAATCGGGGGAGGTCAGGCTTGTCGGGTCACAGGATTATGATTCACTGCTCTTCGGCGCCCCGGAGGTAGTAAGAAACCTCACAATCGGAGGGCGGAGAAAGCTGCCAAAGAAGAATGTCTATGTGGAGGTGAAGCCAGAGGTCATCGAATTGCAACAAAACCTTGACCGGCTTAAAATCACGCGTGAGCAGTTGATCGACATCGGCATCCTCGTGGGCACCGATTACGATCCCGGAATCCATGGCATAGGGGCAAAGAAAGCGTTGCAGTCGATACACAGACACGGATCGATCGAAGACGTGCTTACAGAACTCGGCAAATCGATCGAGGATCTCTGCGAGATCAAGGATTTCTTCTTGAATCCTCTTGTTACGTCTGACTACTCGCTGAAATGGAAAACGCCCGACGAATCGAAGATTAAGGAACTGCTCTGTGACGAACACAACTTTTCAGATGCACGCGTGACAAAGGCTGCAGAACGACTTACGGTCACTGCAGATTCCATGAAACAGAGCACGCTTGATATGTGGGGGTGAATGCCGGGTGGCTGAAAGGCGCATCTTCAGGATCCATCACGAATTATATATTCTCACAGCTTCACTGTTCTTCGGGGATCTTGGTACCGGCATATTGATGCCGCTGATTCCGCTGTACATAAAACATCTGGGCAGCGACATGGGCATGAGCTTGGAGATCAAATCCGCGCTTGCATTCGGCGTGTTCGGACTCTTTGCGGCTGCATCGTATCCGGTGATGGGGCGGCTCTCTGACCACATCGACAGGCGGAAACCGTTTGTGCTCGCAGGACTCGCTGGGTTCACGGTGCTGTCTGCAGCATGTGCGAGCATTGATACGTTCGAGCAGCTGCTTCTGATCCGCGTTGCACAGGGGATCATGGTTGGAGTGATGGTCCCTTCGGTTCTTGCGATGCTTACTAACATATCCACACCAGATAACCGCGGACGGTCGATGGGGGCGTACTCGACGGTTCGCGGCATCGGATCCGCAGTCGGACCTGCTGCAGGCGGTGTGATCGCTGTGACGGGAGGATTTGGTGCGGGATTTTATACGTGCGCAGCGCTCGGGTTGATCAGTATCATCTTTGTGGCTTTTTTCGTCGAAGAACCCCGCACATCAGGCACCTCGGACATCCAGGAAACGATACTGTCTGAAAATCAAGTGATTTATCACCACAAAGGGCGCGGAGGAACGCAGAGTTTCGATGCCGTTCTCAACCCTCCGCGTGGCTATGCGCACTCTCCGGTAGAATCCAAGGGCATGGCGATTTCACTGAAAAAATCGACAATGCCCCTCGGCACATCCGGCGCGGCAGGCGGCAAAACCGGATGTCCACCGGACTCATCCAACAGTGCCGCGAACGCCGAGATCAAACTGCTTGCATCCGCGGCATTCACGACGATGTTTGCGATTATGATCATCGCAACGCTGCTTCCACTCTACGAGACGCGGCTTGGTGCATCGACAGCAGGGCTTGGGGTTGCGCTGGCTGCTTATTTTTCAGCACGCCTGATATTCCAGATGCCGATGGGCGTGTTGTCAGACATGATCGGCACAAGAAGAGTGGTAGTGGCAGGACTTGGCGTGTCGGCGTTGCTGATTCTCCTGATCGCCTATGCCACAACGACGCCTGAGTTTCTCATGCTCATGTTTGCAATTGGCACTGCTGCTGCTGCGGTGAACACGCCCGCTCTTGCGTTCGGTGCTGACCTGTCGTGCCCGAGTATGGTCGGGCAGCAGATGAGCCTGTTTCCGATGGCAAGCGCAATCGGGATGGTGGCAGGACCCCTAATTGGAGGGGTGTTTGCGTCATATCTTGGATTTACCGCCCCGTTCTACCTCTGTGCAGGACTGATGGCGGTAGTCGGGGCGCGGGTCATGATGCAGGGGCGTTGAAACGAGGTGTACCCCGTTCTCACCCCTAAAAGGGTCAACGTCCTCCATCTAACCGAATTCCTTCCTCGTCTTTCCGCATTTTACGCACCTGTACACCGTGTACATCTTATGCTTTTCCAAGAGTTCGAACTCATGCCACACTCCGGCTCATTTGCTCCTGCGGCAGATTCCTATTCTGCCAGTGCAGACATCCCCAGCAACTCTCTGATTTGTGGATCTGCATAAGCCCCTTATTCTCCGGTTCCCATCTTCCAAATTCCCGTATCCTGTGGCCATCGGTGCACCCTCGCGATTTGCGAGCGACGAACCCGGACCCCGGACATTTCCCGGGTAGGGATTGTGACCCTGATGGTGCTTTCCTGTTACTCGCTACATTGACGACATGATGCTCAGACCGGATCGCCACAACATGGTCAAAATGTTTTGGGTGCGGGTTGCTATCTCT
Source organism: Methanobacteriota archaeon (assembly GCA_034659315.1). Classification (GTDB taxonomy): domain Archaea; phylum Halobacteriota; class Methanosarcinia; order Methanosarcinales; family Methanogasteraceae; genus Methanogaster_D. The sequence continues at coordinate 7,704 of JAYEGZ010000142.1, read as the reverse complement.
TGCGGAGTTTGGATTATGGCCGCTCTGCTGTCAACGACCTGCCCCCCAAACCGGGCGAGTTTAGAGGCGATGAAGTTGTCGGTGACGGTGAAGTGGTCGGGCAAGTCAACCCGCCATGCGGCATCACCAGAACCTGCGCATTTGCCCCGTGTTTCGAGATCGCTGCATCAAGAGCGCTCTGCACAGTATCTTCCGGCGTAAAATACGCCTTCTTCGCAAGATCGTCAGGGATTGTAGAGACGAGATGTAGATCGGCACGCTCGGCAAGAAGCGATGTTAAAACGGCTTTATGACCACCAAGCTCAAAACCACCCTCCAGTCGGGGCAGGAGTTCCCCACGCGGGATGCTGAGCCACCGCTCATACACAGCATTACCGAGACCTTCCGGACATTCAGCGACAAGAATGATCGTTCCCCCATCTTTCACGATGTTTTTTGCATTTTCAAGTGCTTTCTGCGACTGATACAGATTTATGTCTTTTGGCATCCCACCCGGGGACGCGATCACAATATCAGCCAACTCTGCCGGGATCCGGTACATCTGATCCACGTAAAGCGCTCCAGCACGGTGTGCTTCTACGGGATCGCCAGAAACTACCGCGATAATCTCCTTTTTGCTGTTTAACACAGCATTTAGTATAAATTTCGATATACCCCGTGTCCCTTCTTCGATATCCTGGCGCACAGGGCTGTCGATCCGGCCCGACACTGCGTCAGGATGGATCATGAGCGCATGATTTTTCCGGATACTTGCAAGCGACGAGACACCAGGCAGCAGCGACTTAAGACCGCCCGAATACCCGGCATAGTAATGAAATTCAATGCTTCCCGTGCATATCACAACGTTGGCATCAAGAACCGGTGTAAATACCTCGATTGGAGTCCCCCCACTCGTAACCCCAACTCGCCTGCAGCAATCAGGATCGTGATCGATGCAGGATATGCGATCGTAGATTCCATTACCGATCAGTATTTTCTGCTCATCTTTTGTGTGCTTTCTGTGTGATCCGGTGGCAAACACGATTTTAATGTCAGAATCCGGTATTCCGATCTTGCCAAGGTGAGCAACGAGCGACGGCAGCAGTTTCTCTGTAGGGGTGATCCGCGTGATGTCGTTAACGATGATCGCAACAGAATCGCCCGGATGCGCGATATCTGACAACTTGACCCCACTTCCGTTACCAATCGGGTGATCGAGTGCCTCCACGACTGCTAAATCGTAATCCTCTACCGCGGGAAGTTCGTTTGGTTCGAGGACACCTGCGAGGTTTCCACCAGGGACATCGGCAAAGACGCTGCCGTGCCCGTAAGGCAATTGGATCTTCATTGGGATTGTTGGTGCTTTCCAGGAATTTAAGAGTTCTGGTTTTCGAGGGGGTGCGATGCGCCTTAAAAGCAGTTGCTTGATGATTGCATTTCTCGCCGTACCATATCGGATGGTGCTCATGAACCAAGAGATCGTCAGTCACCCTAACGTTTCGGACCGCGGTTCGTGTAATCCGTGAAACCATTCCAAAGAGCTCCGCAACACAATGGTGGTGCGATATCTCATACAAAACTTTATGAATTCCAGCAAACATAGTGAGTTTTGATGAAAAAGATCAGAGCAGTTGTATCCGGAACAATTCAGAATGTGGGTTACCGGGCAAAGGTGATCGGGTTTGCAAAGGTTTTTGATCTAACTGGTTTTGTTTATAATCTTGATGACGGTCATGTCAGGATAATTGCAGAAGGTGAAGAAAATAATTTGGACGCGTTTGTTGGTGCGATAAAGATTGCGAACACCTTGATTGAGGTCAATGATGTCGAAGTGGAATATGCGGATGTTACAGGTGACCTCAATGATTTTTATAAGCTTGTGGACAGCGGGGAGACTGATGAGAGACTGGACACAGCCGCAGAGTATCTCAAGAAACTGATTTCAGTCACTGAGAATGGATTTGGAAGTCTGGGCTCCAAGATGGATGTGATGATTGAGAAACAAGATGTTATGATTGAGAAACAAGATGTTATGATTGAGAAACAAGATGTTATGATTGAGAAACAAGATGTTATGATTGAGAAACAAGATGTTATGATTGAGAA
>JAYEGZ010000142.1:0-5519 GCA_034659315.1 Methanobacteriota archaeon | reverse complement strand
ATGATTGAGAAACAAGATGTTATGATTGAGAAACAAGATGTTATGATTGAGAAACAAGATGTTATGATTGAGAAACAAGATGTTATGATTGAGAAACAAGATGTTATGATTGAGAAGCAGGACGAGACCGTTGATGTGATCCAGGGTTTGAGAGTGGATATGAAAAGTTATATGGACCGAAAATTTGAAGAAATCGAGGAAGATCTGTTTATGATAAAGAGTGTATTGAAAACTAGTGGGATGCTTAATTAAAACGGTTGACTGTGCATTGCAAGAAAGTGTTCGGGCAAAACTTGGAGGAGTGTCGAACGAATATTGGGGGGTACAGCACCATTTCGACAAACAGAAGAGTGGACCAAGGCCGTGCTGGGGCGGGCGGCGCTTATATGTACTATTTGGATAGGGGATCGATGGATCGAACAACCACGGCACCATGAGCGGTCATTCACTCCAGAAGATCAATTTACCTCATTTTCCAAGTAATACTGCTCCATAACCTCCACAATATTCCGGACATCGCACTTTATCCCGTTTTTCGCAAACCCGTGCCTGAACTGGAGTTCACAACTTGGGCATGTGGTAACGACTACATCAGGCTCGATCTCCCGGATCTCAGCCGCCTTTTGGTCAAATATCTTAAGAGAGATCTCGGGGTGTAGGAAACTGTACGTTCCAGCCCCGCCGCAGCACCCATCGCCGAGTTCAACGAAATCAGAGACGATACGCTTCAGTAACTCACCACCATTAACACCAATAGCCGCAAGATGGCAGGGATTGTGATATACCACACGGGTGTCCAGTTTCTTTCCGGAAAACGCTCTTTCATCGAGATGCTTTAGCAAAAATTCGCCGATATCATAAGTGATCCAGGATACTCTCTCCGCAGCCCTGCGGACATCATCGTCGCTATCGTCTTTCAGCAGTTCCGCAGATTTCTTTAGCATCATCGTGCAGGACGCACATGCAGTCACAATGGCGTCGTACTGCGTATCCGAAAACATAGAAACATTCTTTCTTGCAACGTCCCTTGCGAGATCGTACATACCCTGTTCTATCATCGGCAACCCACAACACTGTTGTTCCGGGACAAAGACATTAAATCCACTCTTTTCAAGCACCTGGACCATAGAGTCAAAGACGCCGTCATCAAGGATCGTAGACGCGCATCCTGAAAATACTGCAACATTCAGCGAATCGCCAGCATTCATGTCATGTTTAGTTTCAACCGCCGGCATCGCCTCCTTCCGGAACCGGGGTATCGATCGTTTCAGGAGCATTTTTGCTGCAGGGTTTGTAATCGGACGCAGCTTTCCAAAAATTCGTGTATACCTGATGAATCTATCCTGATCAGATGCCCACGTATGTATTGTCTGTCTGACCAGCAGAGGCGCAGTCTTCTGTGTGAATAGCAGTTCACCGACACTCGCATGGCTCGGGCATCTCGTCGCACACCTCAGGCAACCAAGACAGAGTTTAAGCATCTTTTCTGCCTGGCGTGACTCTGCTGTTGTCGTTTGTTCAAGATTTCCGAACCGCAGAAGCTGGATAAATGACCTTGATCCGGTTTCCCCACCCATCGTGGTCGATATCGGGCAGACTGACTTGCAGTATCCGCAGTTGACACATGGTTGTTCAAACCGATTTATATATTCTGTTGGATATTTGATGTCATCGGCAATCTTCCTATCGCTGAACATGACATCCGGGTTCAGGAGGTCTTGAGGATCAAAGATCTCCTTAATCTGTCGCATATAGTCGTATATCGACCTGCCCCACTCTTTCTCAAGAAACATTGTCCTCAGGCGACCCATCCCGTGCTCTCCGGTCATGGTTCCGTTGTATCGGAATACCGCATCATACACGCGGTCCACGAGTCCCGGGAGCAGATCTATATTCTTGGGGTCGTTTAAGTTCAGCATCGGTCTGATATGCAGATTTCCCGATCCTGCATGCCCATATATTGCAGATACGATGTCATACTCGTCGAATATTTCATGCAGGTCAACTATCAGTGGAGCAAGGTCGGATATCCTGACAGCAACGTCATCAATGAACGCATCAGGCTTTGTATAAGGATCATAGTTCGTCAAGATCGGGACAAGTGCTTTCCTAACTGCCCACACCTTTTCCTGCACGAGGGCATCTTCTGCTTCGGATGCAACTTCTCCGCAGATGTCATATCGATCATAGATCAGTTTTTCGAGATCGCGTATCCTTGATCTTCGATCATCCCCCTCAAACTCAACAAAGAGCGCACTCACCCCAGCATCCTCAGGTATTCCCATATCAGGGTACTCTGACCGCACAATACCAAGTGATGTCGAGTCCATCATCTCGACTTTCGCAGGACCGAGTTCGTTGATGTGCTGCACAGCATCGCCGGCATCATACAGGCTCCTGAAGTATATCGCACTGATGGACTTTCCTGCGACGATTGGAAGGACTTTCAGCCGTATTTTCGTAAACATACCGAGCGTTCCAACGCTTGAGGACATTAGGTGTGCGATCATCTCTCCGATGCCCTCGTAATCGAGCAACGCTCTGATATTGTAGCCACTTGCAATCTTGATCTCCTTTCGCATGTCCATGTGGCTGATAACATCTTGATCTGCGAGTATCCGCTTCCTCAACGTGAGCAAACCCTCTGAAATTCGTGCAGGGATGGTTTCGGAAACGGCAGTATTGATGATCTCGCCTCTCGCGGATACAAACTCCACAGATGCCACATAATCGTCGATGGTGCCATATTTGACGGATCGTGCACCGCTTGCCTTTGTGCCAACATTGCCGCCGATCATGCATATCTCGGAACTCGACGGGTCAGGCGGAAGAAACAACCCCCGTTCTCCAAGATATGCCTGAAGATCATTGACTATGACTCCTGGCTCTACATCCACAAAGAGCTCGTCCGGTTCTCGCTTTCCCTCCACCATACCGATGATTCGGTTCATATTCTTCGAGAAATCAAGAATAATTCCCTTGCCAAGACAGCTTCCCGCAAGATTTGTGCCCGCAGCCCTTGATGTGATCGGAAGTCCAAGAACCGCTGCCGCAACCACACACTCACGCACATCATGGACATCGAGCGGGCAGACAACAGCGGACGGCATGACCTGGTAGATGCTCGCATCGGTTGAATAGCAATAAAGCGTCGGGGGATCGGTGTATACCTCGCCTTTCACGTTTCGGAGTGCTTTTTTGATGCGGTTCATCCCATAGCCTCCGGATTGCGAGCAACGTATCGGTCTTCCAAAAACACGGCCCCTGAACCGCGGTCGCTAAGCCGTTGTTGCAGCCAGTGATGTCGCCGACGCTGCTGTCGGTGCGGTATATGCGTAATTTGTTGCATAAGTATCATACATTACTGACAACTTGTCAGGTCTGTGCCCATTGTAGATCACACCCCTGCATCATACCTCAGAATCGCAGCAATGCCGCCAAACGCCCGCAGCAACTGGTCCCCCTCCTCGAAATCGGTGGATATAAACTCTACATCGGTTCCCATCTGGTCGCATAGCTCGGTTAACTCATCGACAACGTCTACAGTGCCCACAATCTTAAGATTAGAACTACACAAAGGGCATTTCTCTCCAAAGCCATCCGAGATGTATTCCCTGGTCTCCTTTCTGGTATAATCACAGTTCTGGCATCTGATGTCTGCACGCACCTGCCGCAGGTCCTCAGAGATTAGCAGCGTACCAACCGCGCCCATTTCAAGGTTTGCACGCACCTGCTGATCCCCATAAGCGACAAGCCCATTATCACTTACCAGTTCCTGCATAAATCGTTTCATACTCTTTTTCTGCTTGACGACATCCAGATCCTGCAGGGCATCAGATGCGGCATCCACGAGCTCGTGAAGACCCGATTCATCAGTATATGCAATATCGAATAACCCTATGATTTTTTTCTGCAGTTCGTGGTGTAAAAACTCGCCTTCGAAGAATTCTTCCTTTGTTGGTGAAGGCCCCCCAATCAAAATTCCTTCAAAATCCTTGTGATCAATAGTTAGAAATATTTCGCTTGCGCCGTCACCTATCTTCTTGTAAAAATCGTGGATTGCGATGAGGCGCAGTTGCTGGAATCTTTTTGCACTCTGACCACCTTGTCGCTGTTTTCCGGGAACCGTGGATGTCATGTGCTTGCGTGCATCAATGACTTTACCACGCAAAAGCCCCACGGTCGCCTCCCTCCGGTCAACGGTGAGGAGTCCGAACGCTTTTTTTTCCACAAGCATATATTCAAGTGGTTCAAGATAAAAAGAAGAGTCGCAATGATATTTATAAGAGGTAATTGGCTCGGGTGGCTCGATGATCATCGTGTCAAGTGTTGTCCGATGTCCGCCAAGCTCGAGTGTTCCGCAGAAGATTACAAATCCACTTTCAGGAGGTTTATTGTAATATCTAAGGCGAGCAAGTACTGATTCGAGTGCGCTCTGTACGTTCGTCCGTGTTGATTTCGATTTGATGTTTGCAGCCTGTCCGTGCTCTGCCCTAAGCTGTGCAGTCACGTCAGAGATCAATTTATCATGAGGGATATAGAGCGAGATCAGTTCGGTGCCCTTCCCGGTCTTGCGGCGCATCTCTTCGAGCTGCCGCTTGAATTCGTACTGTTTATGTGCCTGTGATATCGTCATACGTGTGGATAGTATCGGTCGCACATCACTTTAACTATGTGATGCGAGGCGGTCAGTCATTCGCCATGGTCACAGATCAGCCCCAATAATGTCCAGCACCTCAACAATCCCGACCTCACGGAATGATTCAACCAGCTCAGGATGATGCACATGATGGGGGAAGTTATCCAGCTCTGGGAAATGCGGAGCATTGTCGTACCTCTTGATGAGACTTCCGTCTCGATTCTGCCAGTGAAACCGATATGAGGGTCTTGTCAGGTTTCGCCCATTGTCCCCGATCACAATAAATTCAGAAAAATGCATGACTGCTCATCGATAAAAACAAAAAACCCAGTTATATGTCCGATATATTTTGATCTCTTATCGAAAATGATATTTTCTGAAACAACGATCTGTAACCGTCTAATTTCTTCTGTAACGTCTTTAAAATAATCATCTACCTGCACTGTTCGAGTATCTCCGTAATTTGATCAATTTCGGTGTTCAGCGCATCAAGAATTAGGATTTCCCCATACCAATCAATGAAATCAGGATCATCGCCCATTCCTGGATATTCTTTCAGAAATTTTTGCGAGGGGAACTCGTATCTCCTTTCAAACGATAAAATGTTTCGCTTTGTTCGATCTACGCTACTTTTAAGTAGTTTGTATTCTCGTTGCAGTGCAGAATGGAGGACCTCGCAGGCTTTTGTTCGGTCTTCAACCTTCAATTCAATTATTGCGGACATTTTATCACCGAATAGTCTTTAATGGATGTTGTGTTTATGATCTGTTTGAGTGAGGTCTGATTAACATTTTGTTCTGCGGGGTGCTCGGAGATGTCAGTATGGTACGATTTTTGCTGACGAAAGAATTATACGGTTGTACCGGTTTACAGACCAGAT
>JAYEGZ010000141.1:0-2653 GCA_034659315.1 Methanobacteriota archaeon | reverse complement strand
ACAAAAAATCGAGTAAAAACTGCCCTTCGGGTGGGGTTGGTGATATACTTTTCGTGGCGCTTCCCTGTTTTGTATGATTGAGTCACATTGACTCCTACCCACTCAGAATAGCGAAGAGCCTTTTTCGGTAGTGTCCCATAAACCATGACGTTGAATTAACAATCATCGGGCTTGATGGCGATTTTACATAATTTTGATATGCCATTCAAAATCACCATCAGTGGGGTGCATAAAAGATGAAAAATTGTGTTAGGTCACGAAAGTTAGTACATTACCCCTTTTTCGTGTACGAGTTTAGCTAAACACATACCTTTTTCGTAAATGGAAATGGTGCGTAGAGTGATTGGACGTTATAGTGCATATACCATAAAATATTAAAAAATATTAAAAAGTCTTCTGGGACACACCGAAAAGAATAACATATCATACGACCATATTTTCATTGGAATGACTCTTGGGGGGTACCATGGACACTAAGACAGTAATTGCATCACTGGGTGTGCCACTTCCAAAATATATCAAGCGATTCGCCCTGCCGATCGTTATATTCGGATTTCTGCTCTCTGGCGTGTTATATGTCCTGTTTCCGGAACTTTTTCTCGGTCCTGCGCAGTATGTCTTGCTTATTCTCCCGGTCACATGCATCGCGTTTGTGATCATGCACCCTTATTCGGTGGCGGCGGGCAAGGCAAACGAGATCGACAGCAACATGCACTATTATGTCACCCAGATGGGTGCGCTTGCCATGGCACAGACATCGCGCAAAGAATTGTTTAACATTCTAGCGCACGATCATAACTATCACCTGCTTAGGGAAGAGTCCCAGAAAATATTTTTACTCATGGATACGTGGAATATGAGCCTTGCGGACGCATGTCGTTTCATCGGCGCGCGGAACCCGTCGATCATATTCGCGGACTTTCTTGACAGATTGGCACATGCAGTACAGTCTGGGGAGCCGATCGAGCGGTTTTTGGAATCTGAGCAGGATGCTGTGATGAATGACTATGACACGATGTATCGCGGCGCGATCATGACCATCGACATCGTAAAGGAGATGTTCGTGTCCCTGATTATGTCTCTCATCTTTCTGGCATCGTTCTCAGCGATCATGCCAATCATCACTGGCATGGACGCCACGAACCTGATGCTGATATCGGTCTTTGCATTCGTGATGACTGACATCGCAGTCATCTTCTTTATCAAATCAAAGGTGCCAAAAGACAAGATATGGCAGCAACTCAACATCGAGAGTGTGGCTAAGCGCAATCTGAAGCGATCGGTGACGATCTCGCTTGCAGGGTGTCTGGTTGTCATTCCACTTGTTGGGCTCATAACCGCTCCAGGGGTGATCAAGGCGGCAATTGTGCTTACACCGCTTTTGTATACCGGACGCATCGCAGGCAAGGAAGAAGCAAGGATCAAGCGGAAGGACAATAACTACCCATCATTTATCAGATCGCTCGGAAGTTCCGCTGGTGCAAGGGGTGGGATGGTTATAGAGGCGCTCAAGAGTTTACGCGCACACGATTTTGGTCCGCTCACCACAGACATCAATCATCTATATAGCAGATTGGTATCACGAATCAACAAGCTCACATCATGGGACTTCTTTGCGGTCGAGACCGGAAGCAACCTGATCCACAGGTTCAGTGCGATGTTTGTTGAATCAACTCACCTTGGCGCAAAAGCGGAGCTCGTTGGTGATATGATCGCGACCAATATTCATCACATCATCCTGCTCAGGAAACTCCGGTACCAGTCCGCATCGACCATGGTCGGCGTTTTTTACGGGCTCACCGCAGGCATCGGGTTTACGCTCTATATCTCGCTTGGCGTTGTTGAACTGATGCAGGGCATGTTTGAGAGTGTGGAGATGCCGCCTGGCATGTCAATAGGCATGATACTGTACACCGATATCAACATCGGTGTCCTGTACATATTGATAACAATTATCATAATATCACACTCACTGCTCTCTGCAGTGATGATTAGGCTAGTGGATGGCGGCAATCTGCTGAACGGGACCACACACTTCGTGTTGATGGTATGGATCGGCGCGATCAGCGCGGTGGTCTGCAAGTCGGCGGTGACATCGTTGCTCGGGATCGGGTAGATCTCAACTTGGGGGGGTAACTACCCCCATCCACCACACAATTTATTATTGATAAAATTATTATATTATCTATTAGATATTTATGGATAACATATTTTATCGGATGGATGAGGGACACTGGGTGCGCATACATACTTGCGCTGAGATTAGGGCGCTTACCAACCGGGAGACAAGACCGCCCTTCAACTTAGAAAGGGTCAAAATCACGAAAAGTCGGAAACTGCAAGTGGGATCAAATACAACCAGCGCGTCGTGCCCCCGCGATTTTCATCAAAACGTTTAAGTGGCATCGGTGGAAACTGTTTACCACGGCATCTATCTTCTGTCCGGATAGTGTAGTGGCCTAGCATGGAGCCCTGTCGAGGCTCCGCCCCGGGTTCAAATCCCGGTCCGGGCGTCATATATTTTATATTGAAATTGTAACTATTGTGCGAAGCAGCATCTAAACTCTTGTAGCATAAACGCTATTTCTGCGCAAACGATCCTGTCGCCCGCAAACCGGTTATCTGGCAACTACAACTCAGCGCCGACCACGGT
>JAYEGZ010000140.1:0-2661 GCA_034659315.1 Methanobacteriota archaeon | reverse complement strand
CGGCACCGACAAGTTTTCGGATGAGCGACATGTCGGCACCCGTGATCCGGGTCTTCTCCGCAGGCGGACTGGTCACAAGTTTCCTCCGGGAATAGATCGCACCACCTTTCATATCGGCTCCGGCATAGCCCATACCACCCCCAACCAGCAGCACGCCACATTTCATGTATGCGCCTGCGAACTCTCCTGCCATCCCCCGGACAATCACGGTTCCACCGTTTAGATGGGCGCCGGTGTTCATTCCGGCATCCCCGGTGACTGTAACCGTACCCTGCCGCATGAGTAGCCCGGTCCCGTTGTGGGCATCGCCTTCTATGTGTACATCAACCGGACAATCGCACCGTGCACACAGGGTTCCACGCAGGATACCGTCGTTTAAAGCCAGCCGCCGCGTCTCATGATCCAGTGAATTGGACACTGGCATCTCCGGCTGGTGGTTGCAGAGAAGATCAGTTACAGATACGAACTTGCGATATCCTGCCACATCAGAATGCACCTCGATGATATTTCCAAGTGGCTCCTCGACCATGCCAGAGACGTAGACTGCCCCTTTGACCATACCAAGTCCCGCTTCGGCCCCCACGTCCCCGTCTACAAAGATCCGGGGTGCAGTCCCGGTTCCAATGCCGCCAGTACCGCCCAGATGCCGGATATCCACACCCATGCCCTGTGCGAGACGCTCCCCCACATCGCCCTTTATGTGAACCTCCATTCCCGTTTTAAGCGCGTCCGTAAGGTCGCGGTAGGTGTATTCTGTGCCATTCTGGTGGGGGACTTGGGCGTCCGGGTCAAACTGGCGATTGTGCCAGCAGAAATTAAACGTGTAGTCGCAGAGGTTGTCCACCCGGGAGAGTAACTCAAGCTTAATCACGGATTATCACCCGTGTATCAGCGAGGGAAGACACTGCGTGCATTTTCCCGCATCAATCGCAACTATTCTATGCTTAATCATGGTAATTCCTCGATCTCTCCCAACAATTCCTTTTTATCGTTCCAAACGTTACTCGTGGATTACACATATAACCCATATTGCTGTTTTCAGGGTTCTTGTGGTTGCACGAACTTGATAGTTTACTACCACAGTGATATGCATTGCGAGTATATAGCATTATGTTGCGAAAATCGTCCATAAATTCTGGCAAAAGACGGAAATCGATATGTCGATATGCAAATGATTGACGAAAGAGACATGCCGATCCCGGATATACTTCGTGAGAACATATACCCGGAACCGCAAACCACCCATTGAGACCGCTTCAAGACCCGGTGTCGGCATATTTTTATTCGGTTTTCTCATCAAAACCTAACTTTACTAGGGCAACGCTTTTATACACCTAACAACCACGTTTTGAAGCGATTCAACGATCGGAACAGAGGTAAAACGATCAAACAGGCAGAATCATGACAGAAAAACAAAAAAAGTAAGAACAAAAGTATCTATAAAGAATGCAGAGCGAAGGGATATCTGGTAGCAGGCTTACGCCTCATTGTCATCCTTCTTGCAATTTCAGGATCAGGATGCATCTCTCCGGACGCAGGTACACCAGAAGAACCGGAACAGCCGGTAGAAACAACCGGAAAAATAGATAAAATCGTGATCTCAAGTCCTTTTTCCCCGCTCATCATGCCCATGGCTTATATCGTTGAGAATGACCTGCTCCAGAACATAGCAGATGAAACTTAACTTGTTGTGTGGAATAACCCTAACCAACTACGAGCGATGATGACTCATGAGCAGGCGCAGTTCGTATTGGTACCAAGCAATGTGGCAAGCACCTTTTACAACAAAGGAACAGATCTCACGTTGCTGAGAGTCTCTATCTGGGGCGTCTTCGAGTTTGGCATCCTAAATCCTGCAAAGAACCATATCATGAGGTGGAAGCGGGGGGCAACGGTTGGATTATTGAGTTTAACGAAGTGTGCAAGTCCTGGAACGATCGTAGCATATTTAACGGACTGACATTTGAGGTGGGCGCGGGAGATGCCATTGGATTCGCATAGATCGTTTAAAGGGATGCTTCGAAAGAGATTTTGCAGAAACACAGATTATAGATAGACACGACAGATTTGAGAACTAACAACAACAGGTGAAGATCACGGAAAACACAGTACTTATTAAAAACATCGTATTCTCAGAGCCGCACGTCTTAGTAGATCTTGTGAATTACGGAGAAGGACGGGTCGTCAGCAGGACGCTTGCGCAGAACAAAGGCGTGAGCATGACTCTCTTCGCATTCGATGTGGGCGAGGGCTTGAGCACACATTCTGCCCCGGGAGACGCTATGGTGCAGGTTCTTGACGGAGAGGCAGAGATCAACATCGGCGGCAAGGAGATCGTTGTCAAAACCGGAGAGGTGGCGGTGATGCCGGCAGATGTTCCGCATTCCCTCGATGCCAGAGTGCCGTTTAAGATGATTCTTACGGTTGTTGAGAAGCCAAAGGATTGATTCGGAGATAAGTCAGTCATATACTGGAGAACATGAACAATGCAGTTTTCATCTGCAAAAAAAGTATATCGCCAGACCCCACCCGGAGGGCAGTTTTTACTCGATTTTTTGTGAAAAAATCGTTTTACTGTAGTTCCGCGCCGGGAATGCTGTACCGATGCCGGTCTTCGTACTCCTGTTTTTTTGCGGCGTTCCAACCGGATACCGCCTGCAT
>JAYEGZ010000139.1:0-10857 GCA_034659315.1 Methanobacteriota archaeon | reverse complement strand
GACGTTGAGCTTAAGCGGACGCGCATGGAATATATAAGCTACATCGTGAGTTGCGATGGGCGCGGCTACAATGTGAGCTTGAACAGGTCCGACGACCGTGGATTGAACCGGACAAGTTATGACGATTAATCAAATGATTAGACAATTAAACGATAAAATGGTGATATAAATGACCGAAAAAGGATTGAGACACACTGCTTTTGTCGTGTCGCTGATTATGCTGCTTGCCGTTTCCATGCATGGCTGTCTGGATGTAGGCGACGTATTCAAGACGAAGAAAGCCGTGCAGGTGAGCGCAACGATTGATGAGGTGCCGCTTGGGGATGGTGCGATACCACAGATCAAGACCATTAACGCAAGCACACGCGAGATCAGCCTTCTGAAATATCCAAAGGATGTTCCCACAAACCTGCCTGGCATGTACGTGCATGTGATTTATACCAGCCACCGCATCGACTACTGGTCATCGGTTCCGTACACGGGTCCCGGAGACTATGAGATCACGGTCGGCTTGAGAACCATGCCGCCTGAGGGGTCTGACGTGCGTGTGATCGTCACTGTGAACAACGAGGACGGAGACCGCATTGCGGTGAACGAAACGAGTACCATTATCTGAAATTCCGAAATCCGTGGCAACCCTCGCAACAACAGAAAGTTTAATTTAATCTATGCACACAATCGTCAGGGATGTCGGCAGGAACAACAAGTGACGTCAGCAGTGGCGATGGCAATGATGATGGATATGGCGACGGTGTGATCATCGGACTTGAGATTCATGTGCAACTGAACAAGCTCTGTTCAAAGATGTTCTGCTCGTGCGGGCTTGATTATCACAATGCACCCCCGAACACCCACACGTGCCCGGTATGCCTCGGGCTTCCGGGATCGCTGCCGGTTCTCAACAAATCTGCTGTGAAAAATGCCATAAAAGTCGCGATTGCACTGAATTGTGGAATACTTCCGCAGACACAGTTTTATCGGAAAAATTACTATTATCCAGACTTACCCAAGGGATTTCAGACCACGCAGTACGATTATCCAATATCAACCGATGGACATCTCACGATCGATGACGACCTTGGTCATGGTACCAGACACGTCAGGATCAACCGCGTCCACATGGAAGAAGATCCCGGAAGGCTGGTCCATGAAGGCTCGATCGACCGATCGAAGTTCACGTTGATCGACTATAATCGTGCGGGCGTGCCTTTGCTTGAGATTGTGACCGAGCCAGACCTGAGAAGCCCAAAAGAAGCAAGGAGATTCTTAAACAAGCTCAGAAACATCATCGAATACCTTGGTGTCTCTGATAGTGATCTGGATGGTGCGCTTCGGGTGGATGCGAACATCTCGCTTTCTGGCGGCGCGCGGGCTGAGGTTAAGAATATATCCTCGTTCAAGGGCGCAGAACGCGCATTGTCGTTTGAGATCGTGCGGCAGAGGAATGTGCTGCGCCGCGGCGAGGCTGTTGTGCAAGAGACCCGGCATTTCGACGAATTGCGTGGCGTCACGGTTTCGTTGCGGACAAAAGAGACTGAGCACGATTACCGATATTTCCCGGAGCCTGATCTGGTTCCGATGACGGTTACCGACTGGGTGCCCGATATTAAAAAAACGCTTCCTGAACTGCCGGACGCCCAGCGGGAACGATTTTTAGTGGAGTATGGCATAACCGGGAACCACGCCACCTCTCTGACACTTGACCCGAAGCTTGCGCAGTTCTTTGAGGATGTTGCGCACGAGATCGATCCGAAGACCGGCGCCTCGTGGATCGTGGACGTGTTAAGCGGCGAACTCCATTATCGGGATCTTAAGATCGATGCGTTCAAGGTACCGGACATGGTCGAGATTCTGAGGATGTTTCTGGATGGTGTGATCGCCGAAAGAGGTGCAATCACGATCATACGGACGATTCTTGATGAGGGCGGAACTCCTGCCGGGATCGCGTCCGAAAAGGAGCTTGCAAAGGTGGAGACGGATGTAGTCGCATCAGCCGTCGATGAGGTGCTTGCCGAATGCAGCGATGCGGTCGCTGATTACAGGAATGGTGAGGCGAAAGCAATGAATTATCTTGTCGGACAGGTGATGAAAAAGACCCGCGGGCGTGCTGATCCGCCTGATGCACGGATGCGGCTGCTTGAGAAGCTAAAGTGATAACCCGACCGATGATACGATTCAGGCGCTTGCGAGTGTAACGACGGCTGTTAATGGAACGCTTGAGCCGATACCTGGGATGGCTGGGGCGAAGGTGGCTTTTTATGGGATCGGCATCGTGTGGGTTGCCCGGCTGCTTGGTCTCGAGCGGTTCTGTCCAGGGTCGACGTTGGGGGATGTTGCGCGTGTGGTGGTGGGGTGTCGTGGGTGTTTTGCTGTGCTTTTTACTTTTTGGTGGATGTGAGAGTTAAAGATCCGGAACATTCACAAATTTTATAATCGTCTATCCCATACTGTTGCAAGAGGTGCAATCCTTGGATTACAATGATTTTGACCTTCACCTGTCCGGAGAAGCTCCCAATCGCTACCGTGCTGCTGCTGTGATTGATGACAGTGTTGCCGCGGAGCAGGTATTTGAGCTGCGCACTGGTGAGTTGAAGGTTCTTGAAGGTATGAGACGTCTGGAAGAAAGTGCAATCGAACCCTCGAACAAGGAGACGTTTCATGAAGAGTTCGGCATGGAGCTGTACAACAAAGTCTTTACAGCAGAGCTTGGGGATTGTTTTAATACCGCTCTTGAAGATGCGCAGAAGAACAGTAGAGGGGTTAGGATATGCCTGCGTTTTGATGAGGATGCTCAGGATATTGCAGCGATGCCCTGGGAATTCTTAAATGATGGTGATGGGTTCCTTGTTGTCAGGCGAGAGACATTGATCTCAAGGCTGCCTCCCGGGATTAATAAAACAAGGTCCAGCCCTCTTACGTCCATACTTCGTATGCTGGTCATAGTCTCAAGCCCGAATGACCCTGAAATTGCACCCCTGAACACCGAGTTTGAGCAGGAGGTCATCCTTGAGGCTGTGGACAGATTGTATCGAGATCACAGGGTGGAGGTGGATTTCGCTGAAGATGCGAGCTTTGAGACCATCCAGAGCTACTTAAATGAGTTAGACTATCATATCGTGCATTTCACAGGTCATGGTGCGTATAAAAACGGTAAGGGCTACCTGTTACTTGAAAAAGATGATGGAGGTGCAAGGGAGGTTGATTCCGGAACCATTGTGGAGATGCTATCCGGGCGGGGCGTTCGGCTGGTGGTGTTAAGCGCATGCCAGTCAGGCAAGAAATCAAGTAAGGAAGCGTATGCTGATATCGCAAGCAACCTGGCAAAAGCAAAGATACCTGCAGTACTTGCTATGCAGTACCTGATACTGGATGAATCAGCTACAAAACTCGCCTCTGTATTCTATCAGGCGTTAGCCGGTGGTAAGCCTGTTGACCTGGCACTCACCGAGGCAAGGACAGGGATGAAGAATGCAGAGAAGAGCAATGGCATAGACTTTGCCACACCCATACTCTACCTGCAAGACCCTGAATGCGTGGCTGTGGGCGAGATTGTACCGGATGCGCCTGAGCTATTCGACAAACCCCTGATGCTTGGTGACGTGCAGATGATGAAGAAGGGGTTTATCGGCAGGAGAAAGGAGCTTCGCAGCTTGCAGAATGATTTTAAGTCTGATGTGAAGCGAGCCGCCATAATCTATGGCTTCGGAGGCATAGGAAAGACCGTTCTTGCCACCCGTCTTGCTCTCAAGATGAACCGGCATTTCGAGGGCGTATTCGGGATGAGGTGCAACAGGGCAACCAGACCCGAAGACATCCTGAACGAATTAAACGCCTTTTTGAACCTTGCAGGAATCTCGCAATTAAATAAGATACTGTACCAGCCCCTTCCGCTGAAGGTCAAGACCGCGGCACTGGTAAACATCCTGAACCAGGGGCGCTATCTCATAATCCTTGATAACTTCGAAGACTGCCTTGATGAAACAAGGAGCAAGATAGCGAATCCGGAACTTGGTGAGTTTATCAGGCACCTTCTCAACAACATCATAACAAACACAAAAATTATCATCACCACACGCTACAACTTCGATCCTCTGGATGGCAGGCTCACAGCCAGCATAACACACATATCCGTCCCCGAACTCCGGTTTCCAGAGACGGTCTGGCTCATGAACAACTATGGGGTGCTGGCTGATCTCGATATGGAGAAAAAGCACAGGATATACAGCAAAATAGGTGGGCATCCGTGGACGATCGGGCAGTTTGTGAAACATGCAGAGGCGGGGACTGTAGATGGCGTACTGCTCGAACTTGAGCCGCTGAAGCAGGAGGTGATACAATTTACCCTGCTTGACAGATCCTACTCAAAGCTGGATCAGAAGGCAAAAGCACTGCTGCTCAGGGCATCGATCTACCAGGAGGCTGCGTCTGTGGAAGCACTCTCATGGATGATCGGGGATGAGAAAGAGCCAAGCCCAGCCATAGGTGATGCTCTTTCGAAGATCATGGACTGGGGACTGATTGCGAGAGAGGAGGAGATGGGAGAAACCCGTTACGCAATGCATACGCTTGTACGCGAGTTTGCAGAGGAGGAGATGGCGAAAGAAGGTCCGGATAGAAAGCAGTTACTTGTGCGAGCGGCGCGGTATTATGAAAATCGGGTTAAGGTGACAAATAACTTATGGGACCATCTCAGGGCAAGGGAGTATTATTATCGGGCTGAGGAATGGGAAAAAGCGCATGATATTGAGGCAGCCACTCATGGGCATCTCGTGCGATGGGGGTACATGGAACTGGCAATGAAACTGCTGAATGAATCTATAAATACGACCTCAGGTGTGAGCAGAATCTCGTCACTGGGTGAGCTTGCAAATATGTGGTATCGCTTGGGTGACTTAAAAAATGCTTTGAATCTCTATAACAGAGTAAAGGAGGATTTTGAAGAACTCGGGGACAAACGCGGCATCGCAATCACATTGCACCAGTTGGGAATGATACATCAACTGCAGGGAAACTATGAGGAGGCAGCAAGCCTCTACCAGCAGAGCCTCAAGATAAAAGAAGAGCTTGGGGACAGGAGCGGCATCGCAATCACACTGCACCAGATGGGAATTATACATCATGCTCAGGGGAACTATGAGGAGGCAGCAAGCCTCTACCAGCAGAGCCTCAAGATAAACGAAGAGCTCGGGAACAAGAGCGGCATCGCAGGCACACTGCACCAGCTGGGAATGATACATCATGCTCAGGGAAACTATGAGGAGGCAGCAAGCCTCTACCAGCAGAGCCTCAAGATAAAAGAAGAGCTTGGGGACAGGAGCGGCATCGCAATCACACTGCACCAGCTGGGAATGATACATCAGGATCAGGGGAACTATGAGGAGGCAGCAAGCCTCTACCAGCAGAGCCTCAAGATAGAAGAAGAGCTCGGGAACAAAAGCGGCATCGCAAGCACACTGGGTCAGCTGGGAATTATACATCAGGATCAGGGAAACTATGAGGAGGCAGCACGCCTCTACCAGCAGAGCCTCAAGATAAACGAAGAGCTTGGGGACAGGAGCGGCATCGCAATCACACTGGGTCAGCTCGGGCGGCTGCATGAAGAACAGGATGCAGACTATCCTGCTGCCCTTGAAAAGTGCATCCAGGCTCTATTGATCTTCAGAGAACTGCATTCCCCGAGTGCAGAGATAGCAGAAAACGATATCGCCAGATTAAAAGAGATGCTGGGTGAAGAAGCCTTTAATGAAGCAATGGAAGATATCATGAGGAAATATGGCGCTTGAGCTTGTTAAATGCCCCCATTGCGGCTATAAATTCAGAATGGATCTGAAGGCAAGAGTGAATGACGGCGAAGGCATCGCTGTTCGCGGCATCTTGGATCGCTTGAAGCCGAAGCCGAGGCGTCCGGAGACCATCGACATCGATTGTCCCAACTGCGGGAAGACCTTCGAGCAGAGGGTGGAATGATGAACGATGAGCCGCCCATAGTCCATGTTGAGCCGAACCCGTTCTGGCGGGAGAATGCGGAGAAGTTTGTGGGCGAGTCCATATCAACCATTGAATCTGCCGCCAGAGAGCTTATCCTGGTGAACAGTCTGCTTGAGGGCATCTATTTCCATGCCATAACCTTCTCTGACCTAAAGCCTGTGCTTACGTATGCGACTGCTGCAATCTATCTTGCCCCTATCGCATTGTGGCTTCTGAGCCTGATCTTTGCAGTGTTGACACTCGCGCCCCGGAAATACGGGATCAATATCAACTCCAGCAGGGACTGCAAGAAAAAGTTCGAAGAGATCGTATCGAAAAAACACAGGATGCTTATGATATCGGAATTTTTCTTGATTGCGAGCTTTATCTTCCTCTTTGCGGCTGTTATGCATTACCTTATTGCTATTCAGGAGATTTGATCCCCGGAAATTTCATGGCTGGCTCAATAGTTGATGGTGTAGAACATGGATAGATATTCGATTGCGCCACACCATAACATGCCAGAACCACAAATACCCCACCATGCACCAGACTGCACTCGGATACGAGACAGAGGTTTTGGGCGGCGGCGGACTGAATTAAAAACGCCTTCCGGGAAACGCGAAAGCCCGTTCTTTTCGTTAGTCCGTGGATTGTGATGCGCGGAACTGCTGTAACATCGATTGAACTTCTCGCGGTAAGTCAGATACTTATACCACCGAAAACTAAATAAATGGATAACCAGACAGTTGCCAAGCAACCATAAAATCAGGAGATTATGAATATGAGAAATGTAAGAAGTATTATAAACAGCATACAAATTATGCGGATTATATCAATCATATCAATTGTGCTGGTTGTATCGGTCGTGTCGCTCGGGTGTGTTCAACAAGACCCGCCAGATGCCGCGCAGGTGGTTGACACCGATGGCGACGGGTGGAGTGATGAGCAAGAGTTGCTTGCCGGAACAGATCCTGAGAAGAAGGACACCGATGGTGATCGGCACTGGGATCCACAGGACGAAAACCCGCTTGACCCTGATGTACCGGTTGACTGGGTTGCGCTGACCGAGGCAAAGACGGCGGAGCCGACGCCCACACCAACGCCAGTCCCGATTCCAACAGTAGAGATCACATCACCGAAGGATGGCGCTATCACTGCCCGCATCCTCACCGTCGATGGGCATGGCAGCGAACCTGGCGCAACGATCAGGGTTTACGTTTGCACGGATGCGGAAGGAAAACAGCTCCAGAGCAAAGTCGGGCACGCGGGTAGTGATGGCGACTGGGCGGTTGATTCAGTCAGTCTCTGGCCAGAGAGCGGGTATAGCAAGGGCGAAGAGGCAGTAATCTATGCAGAGATGACCGTTTCAAAACCCGGCGTCGTCTGCACCTACCGTTCGGCAAACGTCTCGGTGAGGCGGTCATAGATCTATGGATATATAAATATGTAGATAAGTAGATATACTGATGCATGGATAGACAGATATACGGAACCGGAAAATACCAGTAAAGAAAGTGAGGAATTAACGATGATTAAAGAAAGTTTATTAGCCCCGGGACACCGCGGCTGTGCAGGCTGTGGAGCTGCGATTGCGGCAAAATTCATCCTTGAGGGTGCTGGCAGCGACAGTATCGTGTGTGGTCCGACAGGATGTCTCGAAGTATTCACGACACCATACCCTGAAACCGCGTGGCGGGTTCCCTACATCCACTCGCTCTTTGAGAATCCTGCCGCGGTTGCATCAGGCATCGAAACCGCGCTTCGGGCACGCGGGAACGATAACACGAATGTACTGGTCATAGCAGGAGACGGTTCCACATTCGACATCGGCATTCGCAGCATATCAGGCGCGTTTGAGCGCGGTCATGATATCACGTATGTGTGCTATGACAACGAGGCGTACATGAATACCGGCATCCAGCGCAGCGCTGCAACGCCGTTTGATGCTGCAACCACAACCAGCCCGGCGGGCAATGCATCGTACGGAAATCCCCGTCCGAAGAAGGATATGCCCGCGATCCTTGTGGCGCACGGCTCACCTTATGTGGCGACCACTTCGATTGCATATCCAAAGGACGTGATCCGCAAGATAAAAACCGCCACCGAGACCAGAGGTCCGACTTATGTCCAGGTTCACGCGTCATGCTGCACAGGCTGGTACTTTGACAGTTCAATGGCGGTCGAGGTCATGAGACTTGCAGTCCAGACCGCGCTGTACCCGATTTATGAGTTTGTGGACGGCGAACTCGGGAAGGTGCATAAGATCAAACAGAAGCCTGTTGAAGAATATCTTCGTGTGCAGAGGCGGTTTAAGCACCTGTTCACAGAAAGCGGTAAAGAAGAGATTGCAAAGATCCAGGAGATCGCTGACCACAATGTCGAGCGGTACGGGCTTGTGTGATTGTGGGCTACCAGCTCACCACTCACACTTTCACGCAACATCGGGCAGATGCATACGAGCAATATCCGTTCGAATGCTTTTACGCAGTTATTAGATGGTATAGTGGCATACCAGGTGCAAAAAGCGGGCGTAATATGTGATTATTGGGTGATTGCCAGATAATTATCTGGAGATAAGCGGACTAATGTTCTCAAATATTCCCGCGTCCCATCCGGATTATCGTTGTGTGTTCCCGGGCACACGGCAATGTTAATATACAGCATCCGAATACAGATGATGAGGACTGATTAATGGCACGATTCGAAGAGGCAGAAAACAGGCTACTGCGCAAGAAGATCTGCATGAAATGCAACGCACGCAACCCGGTTGACGCAACCCGGTGCAGAAAATGCAATTACAAACATCTACGCATGAAGTCGAAGGAAAGCAGAGGATAGATGCGCATAGAGCAATATCTCAACGATATTATAGAAAAAGATGGCGCGGCTCATCTCACGTTGATCGATCCTGATGCGCAGGACCCAACCGAGGCATCCGATATTGCGGATGCTGCAGCAAAAGCCGGGAGCGACGCAATCATGATCGGTGGTTCGGTCGGCGCATCCGGCGACATACTTAATGAGACCCTGCATGCAATCAAGACGGCTGCAGATGCGGATCTCCCGACCATCCTGTTTCCATCGGGTGCTTGTGGACTCAGCAGATATGCAGACGCGGTTTTCTTTATGAGTTTGTTAAATTCAAGAGACCCAAATTATCTGATTACCAACCAGATGCTTGGCGCAAAAGCCGTTTTAGAGTACGGTATAGAACCAATCCCGATGGCGTACATCATCATTGAGCCCGGCGGCATGGCTGGATGGGTTGGTGATGCCAGATTGATCCCGCGGAACAAGCCGAAGCTCGCCGCAGCGTATGCACTCGCAGGAACGCTTCTTGGTATGAGATATGTGTACCTGGAGGCAGGTTCAGGAGCATCAGAACCAGTCCCCCCGGGAATGATCAGCAAGGTCAAGTCGGCAGGTTGCGGCACGCTATTGGTTGGCGGCGGCATACGCGACGCAGAAGCTGCAAAAACCGCGGTGAACGCTGGTGCTGACATCATCGTGACCGGCACAGCCATCGAAGAAGCGACAGATATACAAACAACCATTACTGAATTTGTAGATACGATAAAAAGGTGAGAATTATGACTACTGAAATACCCCAACAGGTGCAGCACCAACTTGCGCAACTCCAGCAGGTGCAGCAGCAGGCGCAGGCGCTTGCGACACAGAAGGCGCAGGTGACGTCTGCGCTAAACGAGACCGAAATGGCGCTTGACGAACTCGATAAACTCGACGACAACGCAGTGATATACAGGAATGTCGGACAACTTATGATCAAGAGCGAGCGCACCGCTGTGAAAGAGGAGCTTGCAGAGAAGAAGGAGACCATGCAACTACGGGCAAGCACGCTCGAACGACAGGAGGAGCGCATCCAGAAGCGATTCCAGCAGTTGCAAGAGCAGTTGCGAAGCGCAATCGGCGGCGGAATGGCTTGACTTACAAGTCCCTTGGCTTTAACACCACAACTCCAAATGAATTAGAAATAGGTGCCCTCACACGAGTTCAGCCGGACCCACTCTGGGGTTTGCATGATGTGTGATGGCATCTGTAACTCGCCTGAGACAGTAACACCATCCGCATATCCTGCAGTATTGTAACTTCCTGCAAGCACAGGCAACATAACTTTGCCCGAAGATTGGTACGGGATTTGAATATTTGATTACATCGATCACCATTCTAAAGTGACGATCCAACGTTACAATCTTATTTACCTCAGGCAGAGAAATAGCAGAGACGTAGTGGATAGCATCCGCTCCCGGAAAACCTGTGGATACCGAAATAGCCAGAACTAAAATCCATAAAGATGTGAAAATCCTCAGCATAATGTATCTGTAGATTCTCTATCCGTTGTAATGTCGTTACATGCTTCAATGCCACTTTTTCGCTGATGTTTATAGTAAAGAAACCACCTATTTCTGACAATCCAAAAACCAAGGTTGCTGCTAGAAACTTATCGCGAATTATCGTATCCGTAACCCTTCGGCGGATATTATGATTCGGATATGTCGGTAGAAATGTACTCTTCAATCTCCACAAACCTATATGACTGATTGTTGAGTTCTTATCACAGCTCTAACGTCTGAATATCAACTAATTTGCCATAGTTGAAAACCACCACTACTGCGATACTTTTCAGAAAATCAGAATTGAGCACATCAGCGTTTGTGACTTCCCATGGGCTCTCGCACCATAGTACACACCACAAACGCGGGCGGGCTTATCTTCTGTGTTCGGAATGGGTACAGGAGTTTCCCCGCCGCTATGGCCGATGTACTCTTATAATTACCATGTATGTATACGACCCAGATATCGCCTGAACCAAACCGACCGAAGTCGGCTTGTACATCCAGTTGATCTAGTTAAGCAAGACTAATCTGG
>JAYEGZ010000138.1:0-2702 GCA_034659315.1 Methanobacteriota archaeon | reverse complement strand
GCGGTGGATCCTGTCGGCGTTGCGATGACGATGCCGTCAGCGCGTAGTTCGTCAAGTTCATGACCATCCACCAGAATGCGGAACGCAAACATCTTAGCAGGTGATGTCGTGACGATTGAGGTTGTGACAATCACTGCTTCGTTGGTTGCGCACGGGAGAAAATCCCCATTGATGTGTATCCCAAGCCGCATCCGCGCCTCAACCTTGAAATCCGCTAAAACCTCGTCAATCATCGCAAGCGCGTTTTCTGATGTGGCGTCTGCAAGAAACCCGACCCTGCCAAAATTAACTCCGAGAACCGGTATCTGCTTCTTAAGTTTCTGGATGGTACGGAGGATTGTACCGTCGCCACCAATAACGATCAGGAGATCCGCCCGCAGCTCCTCTATAGACAAGCCACCGGTTCCAAGTCCGGATGCGGTGTCGTGGTCGAGTATAACCTCCTTGATCGAGGGTTTCGATTCAAGATGGCTCTGTATACGTCCTGCCAACCGGATTGCGTCAGGCTCATCATATCTGGAAACAATTGCTACCCGTTTAACGATCTCATCTATGCTCACCAAACAACGCCTCACTGACATTTGAGCGGGCGCATCACATTAGTCTTTTGTCTACTCTGCTCGGGGCGCATAGTGTTCGGATGTTACCTGATTGCCCGATCTCCAGAGTTCGGGCTAAGACCTGAAAATAAAAAGTAACCCCGCCGGGGGTGCCGGCGGAATTGCATCATTGCATCATTGTATCGTGGAATCGCACGATCAGATCTCAGATCGGTGCATGCCCGTTCGTGTGACAGATCATACAGTCAACGTCCACAACAATATCCTTGTGTGCATCAGCATGGCAGTCGATACATGCCTTTGCTCCGGTGTGCTCGATGTGACAGTCGGTGCAGTTCAACTTCGCATGTTCGGTCGGATACGTGATGAACTCCTCCTTAGTGCCTTCATGGCACAACATGCACTTCTCGCTGGTCACAATCGCACCGAACTTGATCACGGTTGGAGCATGCGGATTATGACAGACCTGACAGTCTGCCAGTTCTGATCCGTGTTCAATCCCGTGACAGTCCAGACATGTCATGGATTCGGCATGATCCTTGTGACAGGAGTAGCAGCCATCTCCGATCAATGGCTCATCATAACTGTACGTCGTTGGACTCAGTGTATATCGTCGAGCCTCATCGCTGGTGTCCTCAGTCGCATGTCCGCCACCGTATGTGTTGAACTCGGAATACTGGGTCTCATGGCAGTCAGCACAGCCATAGCTGGTGTCTGCGGCATGGGCGGGATGACAATCCCGGCAGTCGCCTTCTACCAGCTCGGTGGCATGTTGATAATCGCCATGGCATATACTGCACTCGGTATACATCGGTGCAACAGGTGTGTTGTGGCAACGTATGCATTCAGTTGGTAGCATTCCCTCGTGTAGCTGCATGCTCTCCGGTGCCTGCGATTCCGCAAGGTCCCTGAGACACTTTCCGGAATACGGCTCAGCACGTTCGCCTCTCTGATCAGGAACGATCGCATTGAATACAGCAGGCCATATACCAGTTCCTGCCATCTCCTGAGTACACTCAGGATTGTGACAGCCACCACACTGCTGCATCTCGATCGATGCGTCTGAGTCATAGACGATAATCGAGATAAAGACCAACCCAAGAACCATCAGCATCAGCACGGCAAATAATTGAGTTTTGTTCATGGTAGGTTCCTCAACATTATCATAAGATGATAGTAAACCACATCAAATTCCTATAAATATGTTTCGGCGTTTGCCACCAGATTGAAGTAATGTTTGATTGCAAATATGCTAATATGGACTTTGAAGAACTGCGCAATACCCTGAAACAGGAGCAGAAATCGAAACTCGCAAAACTTGAGCCTGACTTTTATGAAAGTGTGCGCACGTATCTTGATGGGCTTCGTGAGGAGCAGAAAACCGCATCGGGCAAAGAAGCCCAGTTTCTTGCAGACGAACTTGAGACCGCAAGCGATCGTTTGCAGCGCATCTTCAATCGACGGATCGGAAAGATTGTTAATCTTGCATCCTTAAGCATAATGGGCGAGATTGGCGGCATCAAGCAGAACATCGATATGATGGCACAAATTGAGCGTGACATCTATGATTCGGTGCTTGGCGCGGTGCAGCAGGGCTGGAGTGCGGTTGAACAGGCGATTGCTGGTGAGCCGGTTGAAACGGGAGCATTAGTTACCCCGGTTGCCCCTGTTACTCCAGTTACACCGGTTGCACATGTTCCGCTTGTCGAGCCTGCCCCACCAGTGTATTCCCCCCCGGCGCCAGAGGCGGCGACCGATAGCCCACCCATAGATGCCAAGGATATTAAGGGGGTTGAAACAGCGAATTCCGGCGCACCGGATGGTTACACGATCGTCCGCGTGCTAAAGAATATCCCCACCTTCGTGGGCACGGATAGCCACCATTACACCCTTGCAAAGAACGATGTGGTGACGCTGCCCGCCCTCCATGCAACGGTGCTGTGCAAGCGGAGAGCGGTGCTGCCGGTTGAGATGTCCTCGGTGTCCGGGTGAGATTAACGCCGGATGGTGATGGCGACTTATGGACTCCCGAGCAAATAGTTTGCTCCGATGTACGCCCTGGAGTCGCCAAACCCCGTGCGAGGGTGCGGGGCATCATGAGGGGGAGGTTGCGTACCCATGCAAAGCGCGGGAATATATTAT
>JAYEGZ010000137.1:0-2715 GCA_034659315.1 Methanobacteriota archaeon | reverse complement strand
TGTGGACTTTAGCAGACGGGTAAACAAGATCGGAGATGTGAAGTTTTTTCCTCACACAAAAGTTACGAACTCATCCAGACGTCTGGAATCGATGGGACTTCTCGGAACGGTCTATTATTACGCACAACTGGATCTTGGCTGGAAACTGGACTCAACATTTATAGACGGACTTACAAAGAGACTCAGAGTTGCTGATCTACGGGAATACGTTGGCATACGCAAGTGATATGGCACTGACGGCACAGAATGGGGGTTTTTATCTTGATGATGAACGAACGCTTCTTGTGAGCGGTAGTGTCCATTACTGGCGGCTCGAACGCTTGCGATGGGGGGAGATCCTCGATCGAGTCCGTGAAATGGGGTTTTCAGTCATTTGCACCTATATACCATGGGGTGTTCATGAAATCTCCCCTGGAAAGTTTGATTTTGGTGAGATCAACCCTGATTACGACCTGAATGCATTCTTAACACTCTGCGAGGATAAGGATCTGCGCGTGTTGTTGCGTCCGGGTCCGCATGTCAACTCCGAGATCACATATTTCGGGTTTCCAAAACGGGTTCTCAAGGATCCCCTGGTCCAATCGGTCACCGCCGACGGCACACGAGTGACATTCCCATCACCCCCAAGGATGTTTCCTGTACCGAGTTATGCATCGGAAAAATTTTATCAGGAAGTCGGTATATATTTCGATTGCGTCTGCCCGATCATAAGAGCTCATCTCCATCCGCACGGCTGCGTGATCGCTGTTCAGGCAGACAACGAGATGTCCTTCTTCCTGCGCGCCCAGCCGTATGATCACGACTACTCAACCGATGCGATTCTTCTGTATCGGTGGTTCTTAAACGAAAAATACCCTGACATCGAGCGGTTGAACAACGTATATGGAACAGATTATGATTCGTTTGATGAAGTGCCACCACCCCGCAATTTCAATGTGAGGGATGGGGGCGATCTTCCATATTATCTGGACTGGATCGAGTACAAGGAATATTATCTACAGCACGGGCTTGCACGTATCAACGATATGCTAAGGAAACGCGGCGTTGCCACGTTCATATACCATAATCTGCCAGGGGTGTGCATAAAACCGCCATACAACCATATTAAGATGGAAGAGATCGTTGATGCAGTCGGTTTTGACCTCTACTACTACAAAGAGGAGTATCATAAGGTAAAACGGTGCGTCCAGTATCTGAATAGCACGAGTCGCGCGCCATTCATACCGGAGTTTGCATCGGGATTCGTCGCACTCCCGATCCCGGTCAAACCAATCATGCTCGACGATGCCGAATTCACAACGTATGCCGCGCTCATGCACGGATTTTCAGGAATCAATTTCTACATGTTGGTCGAGCGTGAGCGGTGGGTTGGAAGCCCGATCGACCGATTCGGGGGAGTCAGAAAAGAGCGATTCCGGTTCTACCAGAGGTTTAACCGGATCATCAAACAGATAAATTATCAGAAACTGAGGATACACTGCGATGGAATCCTGTTAATAAACCGTGATTGTGCCCGTCTCGAACTTGCATCATCGCTTCTCACGCCGATCCCGATTCTTGGCGGCATCACGCCTGAATATTATGTTAGCGAGAACGATCTCGGATTTGATGACGTAATCCAGCTCGAATACGGGCGGCAGTGGGATGCACTGTACTATGGGTTCGGTGCTGCGAAGTACGCTGTTACTATCGGGGATACCGAACTTCCACTGGAGCGACTTTCCGAGTACAGGGTGGTAGCAGTACCTACATTTAATTTCATGAGCAGGAACGTTCAGGATAAATTAATTAACTATGTAAAAGATGGTGGATGTCTTGTTATAGGACCAAGAGTACCTGAATTCGATGAACACATCAAAGAATCTGGAATTATCGGAGAATACCTACCAAAATCTGACGGACGAATGGATGAGGTGATGGTGGAGGGTATCAAACTGAAAGATGTAGACATATTCGATACCGGTGCAACCGACGGTATAACTGGTGGTGCAACCGATGGCACAGCCGATGCCGCTTCGGTTTTGACCGCTGACCCGGGAACAATCGTATACCAGCAGAAAATCGGGAGCGGTAGCATCATCCACTTCGGATTCCTCTTTCCAAGGATTACAGAAGATGTCCCGGCAGGGTTGATCCACATAATTGATCGGATTGCAACCACTGGAGGGATGCGACGCGTGATTCCATGCACTGATCCACAGATCGATGCCGCAGTGCATACAGCCGACGGAGAGGACGGAGCAGACGGTAGAGAAATTCTATTCGTTGCAAACGCCGGAACAAAGGGGAAAGATGTTGATATCGGCGGGATATATCTTGATCCGGATAGCGAAGAGATGGTTGGTCCGATGATCAGGATTCCTGCGTACACGGTCCGGATTCTTGAGGTCGCTTCTCATGATCGGTGAGGATATTAAAATCCTGGACTGGGGTGTTGAGCAGTGGAACAACCTCTATCATGCCCTATTTCACAGGGGCACGCCAGAGACTGCGATTATCATTATCCACGATTACGGTGTGCCAATGAAGATCGTGCAGACCGGGCAGGGGTCAAGACCTGAACTCAAGGACCGGTTTGCTGGTGACCTGCGACTGAAAGACGTTATCAAAGCGATGCACCACGAAGAAGGTGTGGATAGGGTCTATGCTATATCCTATCCTGCGATACGGCGTATATTCACCAGATTTGAGAGTACTGTTGACTTTGATGCCAAT
>JAYEGZ010000136.1:0-10922 GCA_034659315.1 Methanobacteriota archaeon | reverse complement strand
CGACACTATAGTCACGCCAAGACTGCGTACACGATCGAGATCATCATAAATCGTCTTTGCAGCCACTTCCGTTGAATAGACATGCAACCCATCTTTCAGATGTTGTTTTACGGCACGAACACATGCGCCGCCGCCCATCACGTCCCCGGTCAGAAAGATGTCCCTGCCCAGATGCGTGGCATTTTCGATCCGTTTTGCCACGATCGCGGTCTGCGATGGCAGAACCATCTTGAAACACTGTTCGATCTGCTTTTCGCTATCATATATCAGGATATCCTGCGTTCCAGCGCCCACGTCGATCGCAACAGCCGGTGTATCAATCGAACTTGATATCATCATGTTCCATCAGCACCTGAAGTTCCTTTAAGCTCATGCGCCCGGTCGACTTGAACTTCTCAAGTGCGATTTCGTGTTGATCGTTGTCGGCTCCCGCACTTTCCCGCTCCCGAGGCACCTCTTTCATTGCATCAAGATATGTGGATAATTCGTCGCGTAGACGCTCAACCGTTGCCTTGTCCGCATCGATTGACTTGCTGAGTGGCTTGACAATGTGGTATTTCTCTTTTAATTGCGTGTGATACAGGTTCGCTTCCTTGCGAAGGGCGTCCAGATCCTTGTATATTCCGAGTAACTCCTCATGGTGCGTCTGTGACTCATCCGCAAGACTCTGGATATCTTGATATGCCTGATCGCCGGTCTTGCGCATCTCCCGTATCTCTTTGTAGATCGGAATGAGTTCACTGTGGATCACATCAGCTTCCCTGCTCACGACCAATCGCTCTCCAAGTTGTTTCAGCCGTTCCATGGAGTCTATCTCGTGTTTTAACGGGATATCCGCTTGAATGAATACATACAGCTCGTTTGCATAAGCTTTTTCGAGACTTGAAGTCTGCATCTTTGCAATCGAATTAAGCTCATCGCGTTTGGCTTTCAATTGATCTAGCCGACTCCGCTGTTGGCTTATCTGCCCCTGTACCCCGCTTCTGGGTTTTTTAAGATCGGCAATCTTCTGATTGATGGCATCCCTTGCTTTTCTGCAGGTTGACGCGTTAGTCGCGTATTCCTTGACCTTTGCATTGAGTCCATCGCGTTTATTCCGCAGTTCATCGATCGATCCGCGATGCAATTTAATCTCTTCGATGGATTTCCGTATATCCTTATTCAAACGGTCTACCTGTTGCCTGAGAAGGTTGACATGACTCTTTAATTCCTTTTCAGTCATATCCGACGCATTTTTTGGTGAATTGGAATTATCAGTCATTTTGATCGCCTCCTGCCTCCTGTGCGGTCATCGCATTCAGCGTACCCTCCCAATAATCAACCGCAGCAACGTGACTGTTGATCCGATTCTTCAGCCAGATGTGCCGCCCACGCACCTCTTTCAGTTGCTCGGCATACTCGACAAACGACTCATGGTGCCCCTGGGACTGGTCTGCGATAGCAACAATCTCGTTGTGGCAATTATCTGCAGCTTCTATCATCGTTTCGATCTCTGCAGATATGTGTTTGACCGTTCCATCCTCCGTATCGGCGTTGTCGCCAGACCTGATCTCATTTATCTCATCGATTCGTTTGGAGAGTTTCTTGATCTTTTCAACGATCTCGCGTTCCTTCCGGATACCCATGACCGTTGTCTGAAGTTTCCAGTCCAGTGTCTCGATGTCTTTCTGCAGACGTGCCATCTCCTGTTCGTGCTTCCGTGCGCTCTGGCTGGCATTGATCAGATCAAACATCTCAATCCTGCGTTGTTTTGCCTGGTGATACAGCAGCTGTCGCTTATCCTTCAATTCGGCAACTTGCTCGTTGATCTTGTCCCGCTCGCCCCGCTCATCCCCGGACTGCCCCCTCAGTTCGGACACCTTTGGATCAAGAACCTCAAACTCACCTCTGTATGCATCGAGCAGCCGCTTATGTTTTGCGATGACTGCATTAACCAGTGCCATATCATCCCAGGTGTTGATGCTTTTGCTTGAAATCCTTGCATCGGATGACTGTTCGGTGGTTTTGTTGTCATTGTTCGGTTCTTTGGATTCTTCTGATCTGCCGGGTTCTTCTGGTATGTCAATCACGTCCTGTCACTCATACTCTTCAGCGAGCGTCACCATCCAGCATCATCTGGGCATGTGGCACACCATCGATTATGAGCATATTGTCTTCTGTTATGAAACCGCCCTCAAGTGCATGTTCAATAGCTCGCCTGCCAACGAGATTGGCGCTCGTTGCATGTGACAGCATGTTCATGACTTCGGCTGGGGTCGATATCTCGCCTTTGTAAAAAAATTCAGATACTTCAAGGGTTAATGCACCATCGCGGAGGGTCTGTCCGATCAACTCGCGGTCGCATATCGCAACCAGCAAAGTTTCACCGAATGTATGTGTCTTAATGTACATGAGTCCCACCGATATCATCGATCAAACGCCAATCACAAGAGATCTATCTCTCATTTTTTTTAGGTTTTCACGTTATGGTATATATAACTATGTCGCCCCGGCACGAGAATGCACTTTCGACTATCAGTACGCATTTAGCTAACCACAATATTACGCAGATTTCCACGAGAAAGTATAAGGGGGCAGGATATTATATACGAATATATCATTAATGTTTTGTATATACTACCATCTTCCCCACCAATCTCGTGGTTTTTTTTGCCTCGGCTAAACACATGCGAATGCCAACATGTCACCCCCGTAAATGGGGGTGGGTGAGTCGCTTGGGTAGGGAGGGTACGTATCTCCGCTGGAACCCAAAAACACTCCCCGCATCCCTGGAATATACCATGGAAAGTTCTCTTTTGCAGTGTTGTGGTTGATCTACAGGACCATCCCTACATCTCCTCAGCACCAGGGAACATCATGAATTCCGTGATACATTGCATGCAATCCCCGGGGCAAGCTCTGGGATTCCCCATCTTGCGTTTGCAATACATCTTAGAAACGTCCCGAGAACGTGATTTCATCTCTTTCAAGGGACTTACTGGTTCATTTAGAGCCATTATTTCATCATCGAATATTGATATAACGCCTGGGGACTTGCTGCCGCATACATATCTGCAATTGGAATAACGCCCGCAAACTTACCATCTGCAAGAACTATCAGACCGGGTATGTCGCTTCCCACTTCTATCTGAAATCTTGTATATTTCAGTATGGCGTCCATTATATCATCCTCTGCCGATATTGTCTCAAAGTTTGTAGAAACAGCCTCCTTGCTCTTCACCTTGCTGGAATCCAGCCCCTTTGCCACCACTTCTTCCAGTATCTTCCGGTAAGTTATGATCCCAACTACCTCCTTGCTTTCATCCACTACCATTACATCCAGTGCCCTGTGCTGTACCATCTCTTTTGCAGCCTCTGAAACGGGGTCATCTGCATTTACGCTCACATATTTACCAAAGAATCCAAGGTCCTTAACTTTCATTTGTCCACCTCTTGTTTGATCACTCAAGCTTCTGTGTTATTTCCACAATAGCTTTTGCGAACGGATGATCCGGTTGTTCTATCACAAATGCACGGGATGGTTTCTCAAGTACTCCGGCGAAGTTCAACACTTCACAGTAGCAAGGTATCAGTCCTACAACGTTCAGTTTGAACTCGTCCTCCAGCCAATTCCCAATTTCACTGCCCTCGTCAGTGGCAACAACCGCCGGTGCAACCTTGTTCACCAATATGCTTAAATTCTTCCCAAGGAGCTCATATATGCCGCTAATGAGATTGCTTATGCCGTCGAGATCGGACTTGTATGTTGTAGTTACAACTACCACATCTTCCGACGCTACGATTGCATTTACCGCGGAATAATGTATGCCTGGACTCGTGTCGAGGATTAGGTAGTCCACACCATTGCCAAGCAGATCCTCTTTTGCTTTCATAAGCCTTTGGAAGGCAGTTAGATGCCACTTCTTCCCCTTCTCCATCATCTCACGCGCCGCGTTCACATCAGGATTTGCAAAGCCGACAAGCAGTTTACCATCAAGACCGAGTTTGTCACTAATGTCCACGAGCGCGGAATCGAGTTCACACCGCCCTTCCAGATAGTCGTTTATCCAGTGGTCCGGTTTGTAGTCAAACATCGTGTTCAAGCTCGGCGCCCTGAAGTCCATGTCAACAATGCATGTATCTTTTCCACTCTGCGACAGACAAGCCGCAATATTTGTTGCGACCGACGTCTTTCCAGTTCCGCCCCTATAGGAGTGTATTGTTATTACTTTTCCCATGTTATAGCCTCATTCTACATATATATCTTTTCTTTATAATCTGCATATTCAAGTTCTTATGTTGAACTCCTTGCCAAACAAGCTACCGATCCGCAGGCTGTGACGGTGTCACGGCGATTGTTTCCGGATCAACCGATGGCAACCCCAGAGCCTTGCGTTTGTTCTCGATGTGCTGCCGTATGAGAACAGCTGCCATTACAGGATCGGGCTCCACGGCAAACACTGCCCCGATCACATCCTCCGCACCTTCGGTCAGCAGTTCTGTCACGTTAGCGCTACCAAGCACCGGCGGAGCAACACCCAGCACTGTGAAGACGCCCGATGAGACGAAATAGGTGCCGATAGAGACTGCCTTTTCACTCATCCATTCGGGAGCTGCGCCTGCTGCCGGAAGTTGACTGATGTCAACCCCCAGGGCGTTTGCAATAGCCGCGAGAGCAGTCAGGATCCGACTATTATCCACGCAGGAGCCCATGTGCAGTACTGGCGGGATGCCCAGTGCCTCACAGATGCTTTTAAGCCCGTCGCCCGCTTGCTCAGCAGCCTCAGGTAACAGAAGCCCTGCCGTGGCACATGCGATGGCGTTGCAACCTGTGGTTACTACCAGAACATCGTGCTTGATCAGTTCCTGCACAAGAGTGACATGCCCGTAACCGTGGCGCACCTTGGGGTTGTTACATCCGACAACACCGGTAATGCCACGGATCGCACCGCCCTTTACCGCATCAAGCAGTGGGTCAAGGCTTCCGCCCAGAGCATTCAGAATCGCCTCCACACTGAAGCCAACCATACATTCCGCGGTCTCTTCAGGAATGTTTACCATTTCAGGATTTCTGGACGGGTAGTTATCCACCGCGGTTCGGACGATTTCTTTGGCAATCGCGTATGCTTGTTCCTCACAAAACTCGATATGTGTTGCGCCCGGGAACTTCGCTTTTGGTGACGTGGAGATGATCTTCGTGTGGTAGCATTCAGCCAGTTTTGGCAGGGCGGGCATGATACATTGCACATCTACGACCATCGCTTCCACAGCTCCAGTAATGATGGCTAATTCCTGCTGAAGGAAGTCGCCGGCGATCGGGATGCCATGGCGCATGAGTAGTTCATTGCCGCTGCAGCAAAGACCTACCACATTGATGCCTTCCGCGCCATGCTTCTTTGCAAGTTCGATTAACTCGGGGTCATCTGCTGCTTCGACGATCATTTCAGACAGGGTGGGCTCATGTCCGTGGGCGATGATATTCACCTGATCGGTCTCAAGTACACCCAGGTTGGATATGCCCCTGACTGGCTCAGGAGTCCCGAAAAGGATGTCCGTAATTTCGGTTGCGATCATGGAGCCACCCCAACCATCGGCGATAGATGTCCTGAGTCCGTGTAGGATCAGGTTGATGTAGTCGTTATCTACGCCGATGTGCGTGCGGTGCATCGACTCCACGATCTCACGGTCAACACCGCGCGGATCAACGCCGAGTTTCTGCCAGAGTTCGACACGCTTCTCAGGTGCTCGGCGAGTGGAGCGTATCGGACCCTCCTGGTTGCCAAACTCGGCATAAGTGGCGTATGCCAGATCAAGGGCGATCTCTTCCTTGGTTCTGCCCTCCACTTCTATGCCATACTCTCTTGCGAGTGCTTCCAGTTTCGCCTCATCCTTGATTGCATAACCGCCGCTTCTTCCTTGCGCGGTGAGAAGCAGAGTGTGGACAACGTCACGTCCGTGGTCAGAGTGTGCTGCAGCGCCTGCTGCAATCATGCGCAGTAGATTTCTGGCAACAATGGTATCAGCCGTAGCACCGCAGACACCTTTCTTGGGACCATTCTTTTCGAATACTTCGATGTAACAGGGTCCCATAGTACAGTTCTGACAGCATACGCCCAGTTCACCGTAGCCGCACATGGGTTGTTGAACTGCCAAGCGTTTCCAGGCAGTCTCACGCCCCTGCTTCGCCGCGATCCGTAGCATGGACTGAGTCGCAGGATCAATCGAACGCTTTGTAGCACGATCTTGTGTAACCATTTTTAGCACTCCCACTATATATGTGGTAAATTCAATTTACCCACCACCGAGTATAGTGTTAGACGTTATGGCATAAAAGATCACCCCCTACAAGCCTTGTCAGGTTCTTGTTGCAAAGTTCACAACGGTAACCTGATGATCACTATTGATATGCTTATTCAGGAGTGCTACATAATCACTCACTCCTTTTGCATCAAGTGAATCTCGAGAATTTTTTTTCAATTCTCGTTGGAACGACTCTTTCTCTGCCCTAATTGGACTTATCTTCCGCTCTATTAATTCGTCGTGCATATACTTTATACGGAGTAGAGATTTTACTTGTGTTATTAATTCTAAAGAATTTACTGGCTTTGTAAGAAAGTTATCTACCCCTGACTCAATAGCTTGTATTTTATATTTCATTTCACTCAGCGCGGTCACCATCACGACGGGTATAAACAGCGTCTCTGCCTTTCCTCTCAATATTTTGATGATGTCAAAACCGTTTAGATCGGGCATCACCGCATCAAGTATGATTAAATCGGGCTTTTCACCTTCAACTTTTTTAAGAGCTTCTTCTCCACTATATGCGGTCAACACTTCATAGCCTGCCGCACCCAACTGTGCCTCAAATAACTCGACATTCATGGGTTCATCATCAACCACCAGTATCTTAGGTCCCTTTAGTTCCACCATAGCATCCGCTTTTTCCAGCATTGTCTGGGCTACCGGGTCCGCCGCCATATCAGAAACTTTTGACTGGAGCAGGATGTTTTCAAATTCGTCGATGGTGAAGCATTCAGTTTCTATTACCATGTTCGCAATCTCCACTACTTTACCCACGTATGTGCTGGTGTGCACAAACAACGATCGTGATGATCTATATTATTGTTACCCTTTATCGTATATAAAACCATTGGTTTATTATGTATCATGTAAAAAATATAGCAAAACATCATATCCAGGTTTATAGATAGACCACCGGACAAGTTCCCCCTAAGATCCAAAAACCGGCGTAATCTCCGGATGCGTAGTATCACGTTTTCCAAGCCATTGATTATGAAGCGTTCGGTTTCATCTGTTAATAGTCCGTCTGATGTACAACAACACGCAAGGCGCGAAGGCAGCGATCAACGAAAATGTATGGGTCTTTGGTATACAGCGTTGCAGTGAACAACACTTATAAAAAGATTACTCATTTCATTCAAATCGCTAAACTTTAGTTCCAGGTGTTTATCGGGAATTTTATCGGGTTCTGTCAGTTTTTACCACGAACTCACGCGCCCCGGACGAAAGACCCAGATTTTAACAGGTTATTTTCTGGTAAGCCCTTAGCTAAGTAGATACAATGCAACAATCACCCAAGCACAGCTCTCCGCACCGCATCGATATCCGCATCCACCCAGGTTGGCTCTGTGCAGACCTCCACGACCTCGGTTGGGTCCTTCAGGATGTGACCTGTTGTGACACACACGATCCGCTCATCAGCCTCGATCAGTCCCTCCGCAAGCAGCTTGCGCATCCCCGCGATAGATGTCGCACTTGCAGGCTCCACACCGATCCCCTCAAGCGACGCCAGATTGCGCTGCGCCTCTATGATCTCTTCGTCGGTTA
Organism: Methanobacteriota archaeon; assembly: GCA_034659315.1. GTDB lineage: Archaea > Halobacteriota > Methanosarcinia > Methanosarcinales > Methanogasteraceae > Methanogaster_D. The sequence goes on along the minus strand of JAYEGZ010000136.1, from coordinate 3,095 downwards.
CCGAGATTGCAAGCCCGCCTGATTCCCTGATTGCACGAAGAGCCTTTGCAGCATTTACGGGATCGCCGATTCTGATCGCTGTTGCGATCGTTTCCGGGTTTTGCTCCGGTTCTATCGCTTCCAGTTCGCGCTCTATTGCGTCCACAACCGGGCGCGAGCCCTCTGCCTGGATACCAGTCATCTTTGGGACCGAATTTGTGATTCCACACATTTTCAGTTCCTTAAAACCTTTGTAGATCGCAGAGATGTTTCCGGCGTTGCCCACCGGAAGTATAAGCCGATCCGGAACCTCCCAGCCAAGTTCGTCAGCGATCTCAAATGCGATCGTCTTCTGCCCTTCCAGCCTGAATGGATTGATCGAATTAAGGAGATAAAAACCGTACTCGTCACAAACCTGCCGCATGAGCCTGAGTGCCTCGTCAAAATTCCCGCGGATGTTTAAGACCTTTGCGCCATGAATCAGTGCCTGCGCGACCTTGCCAAGAGCAACCTTGCCTCCCGGAAGGAACACCACCGCAGAAATCCCTGCCTTTGCCGCATAAGTCGCAAGCGATGCGGAGGTGTTTCCTGTAGATGCACATGCAACCGTTTTCATACCAAGTTCGATCGCCTTGGATACGCCCACAGTCATGCCGCGATCCTTAAAAGATCCGGTTGGGTTCAAGCCCTCGTGCTTAACAAAGATCTCGCTGGTACTTGCGTTTGCATCAATGCCCGGAGTGAGCCGCTTGAGTCTATAGAGTGGTGTTCCACCCTCTCCAATCGTCACCGGCTCGATATCCACCGGAAGAAGAGACTTGTATTTCCAGACCGACCTGCATTCGCCGGAGGTGTGGAAGTCAACCTCGATTGCAGACAGATCGTATGCCACCTCGAGGAGTCCGCCGCATGACGGGCAGGTGTAAATAATCTCTGCATGGTCGTATGTGGCATTGCAGTTGATGCATTGTAATTGGTATGCTGGAGTCATGAGTTTTGTTATGTCGGTTATGGTTGTAAACCTTTTTCACGTCTTCACGATCGCGCTTTCAATCACTTCGTTCATCTTCCTTTTATGGTTTTTAGGCGATCTTGGCATATATTGATACCACTCTTCTTCGCCAGTTGAACCGATTTACCCAAATGACCAGTTAGCTAAACACATACGTGCCGATATAGCACGTGCCGATATAGCGAAGTCGCATGGTGGTATTTTTAGGTACCTTGAGTAGTTACGATAAAAGCATCTCCCGAACCCTCCCGCACGTCACAACCGAAACCGCATTCATGTCGCCGGGGTCTGCACATCCGCAGAGAAACATCGCAATCTCAAGTTCCGCAATCATGCACGAGAGCCGGTCGATCACTGCATCCACACCAGCCATTGCGGGCGCGACCAGCGGCAGCGCAGTCCCTGCAAGCGACGCCCCGAGCGCAAGCGACTTGGCGATATCGATTCCGGTACGCACGCCACCGGTCGCAATGACTGGCACGCCGCATCCGGAACACTCCACAATCGCTACTGCTGTCGGAATCCCCCAGTCCCAGAACAACTGCCCGAGATGCTCTGACATGTTATCTCCGCGATCAAGAGCACGGTAATACTCAACGCCCGCCCAGCTCGTGCCGCCAGATCCACCGACATCGATTGCAGCAACACCAGCACCCACGAGCGCAGCCGCGGTTTCACGAGATATGCCTGCCCCGGTCTCCTTTGCGATCACCGGGACTGAAATCTCACCACACACCTCTTTTATTGCATCCAGGCATCCGCTTGCGTGCGTGCAGCCTTCCGGTTGCACCGCTTCCTGCAGAAAGTTGAGGTGGATCGCGATCGCGTCGGCGTCGATCATCTCGATAGCATGTTCCACACCCGCGATGCCGAATTCCGCCAGCTGGACCACGCCGATGTTGGCATAGACAAAGGCATTCGGCGCACAGTCCCGCACCACCCGAAACGACTCTTCTTGCTTCGGATCCTCAATTGCAGCCCGTTGACTCCCGACACCGATTCCGATTCCAAGATGCTCGGCTGCGAGTGCAAGTGCCCTGTTAATCTCATAAGTGTCCGGGTGTCCGCCGGTCATCGATGCGATCAGAAGCGGCGCATCCAGCCGTTTGTTGAATAACTCGGTGGAAAGATTGATATCATCCTTATCAATTTCGGGAAGTGCGCAGTGGGTCAGGTGTACATCATCAAACCCTGCCGAGGTGTGTGCTTCGACCGGTTTATCAGCGCATATTAAAAGGTGCTCGATCTTTCGCTGGGATGTGGTCATTAAGGGTGATATTGGTCTCGCGATGTTAATAATCCTCGCCCACGTGCCTCCCCAGGGTTCCGGTCTGGCTGCCAAGCGAGACCAGACCAAAGATTGATAGCGCCTCATGCCACCTACATAAACAGTAACATGATCATCGTGCGCAGATTCCAGCCAGCGGATTTTTCCGGCGTGATTGCGGTCGAACGTGAGCAGTTTAGTGAACACGATCCGTATCTGTACATGAATTTATACGAATTGAATGAGGATACGTTCTTTGTCGCTGATCACCATGGCGAGGTGGCGGGGTTCGTAATAGGAGTGATGTCTGTCGGAGAAAATGGCGTGTACGGACGTGTCTTCTCGATTGCGGTGCGTGAGGCGTACCAGGGGCTTGGTATCGGGACACAACTGATGAAACACATCATTGATGCACTCTACCGGAAAAATATCGGCGGAATCGTTCTTGAAGTCAGAAACCACAACTTTCGCGCCGTACAGTTCTATCAGCGGCTTGGTTTCGTGGTTGACAGTATCGATACCGGTTATTACAGCAATGGAGAGGATGCAGTCATTATGAAGTATCACAGGTATATATCATGATCGTGATAAAAATTGGTGGCAGCCTGATCGGGAATGCACGGAATTTGATACACATACTTAACGATTACGCGTTAACTGAAGACGAACGCATCCTGATCGTCCCTGGAGGCGGCATATTTGCAGATACCGTGCGAACCGCAAGCGAGGCATATGATATATCGGATGAAGCCGCCCACTGGATGGCGATTCTTGCAATGGACCAGTATGCACACTATCTGACCGACGACACACCGGCAAGATTGGTTACCGGGGTTG
>JAYEGZ010000135.1:0-2760 GCA_034659315.1 Methanobacteriota archaeon | reverse complement strand
ATCTTCTCGTACTTTTCAGCACCGATCCGTCTGCCTCCAAGCCCTGCAATGAAACTGGTAACACTCCTTCCGAGGCAGGCTTTCACCTCGGTTGCTATGATTCCGCCGCTTCCCGGGGAGATGTCCTGGTCGATTACGCCGATCTCTTCCACACGAGAGAGCGCATCAATGATCTCCTCGCATGGAAACGGACGCATTGTCCTCAACCTGAGCATTCCCACCTTTTCTCCCTTCGCTCTCAGTTTGTCGACCGTGTATTTGAGTATCGCTGACTCGGAACCAGCAATCACAAGTACACGCTCGGAATCATCCGGGCAGTATGACTCAACAAGCCCGCGCCCCCACCCCCGTCCAGTCATCTTCGCCCATTCGGCGCAGACATCCGTTATGACACCTTTTGAATTCTGCATCGCCATGCGCTGCTGTGATCTGAAGTACATGTACTCGTCAAAGACAGCACCACCCATGCTCATCGGCTCTTTCGGATCCAGAATGGTGTGCTTCGGGTTGTATGCAGGTAGAAAATCATCTATTTCGTCCTGACCCGGGATATCTACAGGTTCCCTTGTTGCGGAGAGCGTAAAGCCATCGAGATTTATCATCATCGGCAGCAGGACCTCGCTATTCTCTGCAATCTTGTATCCCATCACCACGCTGTCCAGAACCTCCTGGTTGTTCGAGCAGAATATCTGGAGCCATCCGGAGTCCCTCTGCACGAGCACGTCGTTGTGATCCGACCAGAGCGTTATCGGCGCGGACAGCCCCCTGCTGACGTTGACCATGATCACGGGAAGCCTGAGACCGCTCGTCACAAACATCATCTCGGTCATCAGCAGGAGCCCCTGTGAGCTTGTCGCGCTGAAGACGCGTGTGCCGGCAGATGAGGCGGCTGCAAGAGCGCTCTGAACGCTGTGTTCTGATTCCATCGGCAGGAAGTCCGCATCCATCTCGCCGCTTGCAATCCACGATGCGATCTCCTCTATTATCGCGGTCTGTGGAGTTATCGGAAAGTTCGGGATTATCTCAGCTCTCGCAAGTCTTGCCCCCCATGCGGCAGCGCCATTCCCGGCGATCATCCGTCTCGTGTTCACCCCTCACACCTCCCTTCCAATTGTGATGAATCTGCAAACATTTCCGCATATCCCGCAGCCCTTGCAGTGATCGTAGTCGATCCATATATCATCGTCATCGACGTGTATGGCGCCTTCCGGACAGAAGACCCAGCATTTGCCACACCGCACACACCTATCGCTGTCGATTGTCGGTCTGAAGACTCTCCACGTCCCGGTATTGTTCTTAAGCGCACTCGCAGGTTCTCTGATCACTGGAACGCCGCTCTCTCCATCGTAGGATATATTGATGATCTTCATCTCGCGGTCACCCCCGCCCCGGTCACCAGCTCGCATGCTTTCAGCGCGCCCCCTATGTTCTTATCGATCAGATCCTCCGGATATTTCCCGAGTTCGCCCCGGACCGCCTTCTTGAACGCATCGACTGTGATAAGATGCGTTATCCCGATCAAAAATCCGATGATCACCACATTCGGGATCGGCTTTTTCAGGTAATCCAGTGCAAGACCGGTTCCATCGACACAGAAGACTCTTAGATCTTTTATTTCAGGGTGCGCATCCTTAAAATCCCCGGTACTCCGGGTTGTATTTATTATTATGGTGCAATCGTCTGGTAAGTCTGAAAAGACATCCTTGACCTCGATTATCGATTCGTCTAACAGTATTAGAACATTTGGCTTTGCGATGTACCCTCTCAGCAGGATCGGCCCCTCGTCGATTCGGACAAATGCCATGACTGGCGCGCCCCGTCTGGCAGCGCCATAGAGGGGAAAGTCCTGCGCATACAGCCCATCATAGAGTGCTGCTGTGCCAAGTATCCGGGAGGTCACAACCGCGCCCTGACCGCCCCGTCCGTGTATTGTTATCTCGAGCATATCGACCTGTTGCGTTGCAGCGAGGGGTAGTTTTTCTCATCGGTATCAGTCCATCTAAACCTTTCGCAAGAAATGGCAAGGATAAATTTTAAAACCACGCGAGACAAGAGAACATCCAGCGGAAGTGGATCAGTTCTGAGTGCCGTGATATGGTACACAAATCACTTTCACCCCGCCCATTGAGCACATTTATCTATCCGCATGTTCAGGAGAAAGTATAAATTAAATACTCAGAGGAAGACCATGATTCAGGAAACATCCGAACAGATACGAAAGCGGTTCCTCGAGCTGAATGCCGAGATCGAACCTCAAGAGATCGAACGGCGCATCCGTGATCTGGTTGAACGATTCAAGGTTCCGGCAGCAGAGGCAGAGCGAAGCGTTGTGAGCTACTTCCTGCGGGAACACGGGATCAAACGAGATGATTATTATGGCACGCCGGAGGGCGCAGCCCCCATGCAGATATCCGACATAGATCAGGCTGAGCAGTGGGTCAACCTGCGTGCAAAAGTTACACAGTTGTGGGAGAGCACATCTCCAGCCATCAATCAAATCGGGCTTATTGGAGATGAAACAGGTACAATTAAGTTCGTTAAATGGACAAAATCCAACCTTCCGGCGCTTGTTGAGGGAAAGAGCTACTCCCTTGAGAATATGACCACTGATGAGTGGGAGGGGCGTTTCAGCGTGAAGATGAACCGGACCACGCGCATTTCAGAACTTGATGAGGAGATCGAAACCCCGGACATGGAAGCGCATCTGGTTGCAATAGACGACATAAACGAGAGCAACAAGTGGATCAACCTGCGTGCAAA
>JAYEGZ010000134.1:0-2763 GCA_034659315.1 Methanobacteriota archaeon | reverse complement strand
ATCACTCCTCAATAGTTCATATTACTATGATGAGTTTGTAAAACGTTATGGGATGGGCAGGCTCAATATTAATATGAAACTCCTTGCAGACATGCTACTCGAAAAAAAGATCACGACAGATGCTGCCGCGCAAACCCGTGACGACACAACCGCAGCAATACAGAAGATCGGGGCGAACGAAGACCTGGTTACGATGGGTGAGGAGGTCAAAATGATCGAGTCTAAAACCGGGTTCGACATCATGCCATATCTTGAGTGGCGCCGGAAACAGATTGACCGCGTCCTACTACAATCCGACGTCGGTGCGGGGGACGTGGGCTCCTCTTGGACATCCTCCGGCACAGCAGTATCAGCACAGGACTACGACACCTATAAGTCGCTGCGTGAAACCTTGTTCAGGACGTTCCTGGAGGACATCATTGTTCCCCGGCTCCCGGACTACGGGCTCGACCCGAAAACAGTTTCGATCACTGCGACACCGTTCCTGCGGGTGGACGTGCCCTACCGTGACCTGATCGAGATGCACGACCGGGGCATTGTCACCGAGTCGGAGTTGCGTGACCGTGCGGGGTTCCCCGCAACCAAACCGGATGAGGAGTGAGGCTTTGATCATTTTGTTGACGTCAACAAAATGATCGAATTTGGGTAGGAAGTAAATTTCACTTTTGGAGCACCACCCATATCATTTCATCAGGAAGCGCACCAAACTCTTTTTCACTTCCTCTGATTCCGATGGTTTGGTGTATACGTTCATCACGTGCCTCAACGATTTCGCCATTTTCGTTTACGCTGACTGGTTCGTTGACGGGTGGTTTGATGCCTGAGTATTTAAGCGCTTGAACATTTTCATTACCACTCTTAAGTGGTATTGTTTTTGCTTCCAGTTCGCGGGCGGCTTCTTGTTGCTCTTCGGCGAGTAGGCACACGACAACGTACTTACCGACCCATGCTTTAGGAACGTGCACCTGTCCGGAGGTTGTGCCTTTCTTCACGGAGCGTTTCACCATGTCCTCGATGTTGGCTTCGATTTTCATGATGTAATATTGGTTATACTACTATAAAAACTATTGCGTCACATAGCGTTATGGCATCATATATATAGCACGGTTGTTATAGCCATGATTGATGCCTTCCAATACCGAATTGGTGCAGTTTGGCACGGAACAATTCGTGGCGGCTGCAACCAAAGACGACGGGATTCCGGATCATGCTATACAAATAGAGGGCAGGCTGATCCATCTTGGACAGAAAAACCTTGCAGGCTGGGGTGTTACGGCAGATGCAACAGACCAGATCCTGAAAGCGATCCCCGGCGTACCGATCCGGGCATGTGCAGCCCAAAACCCGCATGAGTGTGACTTTGCTTATGATAACAAATCGCACATCGGGTATGGTGTGCGGGCATGGGTAAAGGACGACTGGATACATGCGGCAGCAGCGATCACGGACAAGGACGCCGTAAAACATGTCGCTGACGGCACATGGCTACCATTCGGAAAGGGCGGGTGGAGCGTTGCGGGGATCCCAACAGCGATCGGTGACGACTTCGAGGATACGGGGATGGTAACAGGGTATCAGCCATCAGGAGTATCTCTCGTGTTCGCCCCGGCAGAACCGGCGTTTATCGGTAGCGGTTTTGGCATGGTGGCAGCAGCAGTTTACGATCACAACAATGGTGATGATATGACCGAAACAGAAGACAACATGGACGCGGGCGACCCCGTCACATACACGCAGGCAGACCTTGATCAGCGTATCGAGGCTGCGAAGAGCGAACTTGACGCAAAAATCAAGACGCTCGAGACCGAGAAGGCGGATGCCGCAACCGAAGCAGAGAAGCAGGGTATCGATGCGATGCTATCCGCAAAGAAAGAATATGATGCCAGGCTTGAGGCTATGACGGCTGAAGAGAAGGCATCATACGATGCACAGCTCGCAGACATGACGCCAAAGGCAGATGTTGAAGCGATGGTTGCCGAGATGGTTCCGAAAGCCGACGTTGAAGCGATGATCGCCGCGGCGGTGACCCAGGGACACAAGAACACCCTCGAAACAATTGAGCGAGATAAACTGATCGGCGAGTACCGTGAAATGCTTGGTGCATCGGTAGTTCTCAGTGCTCCGTTCATGGTGGATGGTGCGCTTGACCCGGCGAAGCTCGACGCGGAGATGGCGGCAGTTGGTGAGATGAAAGTTGCTGCGATCACGGAGCACATCGACAAGCAGAAGATGATCGCTGCAGCAGCAATGCCAGCAGGACAGACACCGTTCGACGCTGCTAATGTCCCGAGTCTGGTACCAACCGGGGGCGTCAGAAACGGATTCACGGTTGGAGATTGCAAGGGCGGTGATAACTGATGGCGTACACAGGAGTTCAGAGACCAACGAATAAGATCGTAGCGAACGGCAGCCCGCTCATACAGGAGCTTAGGGTGCAGACAGCAACGAACATGTATCCTGGCAGGCTTGTGAAGGCCGGCTCAAGCGTGGATGAGATAGTCGTAAACGATGCATCGACCAACACCACGATAATCGGGTTCATTGGTTTCGAGCAGACGAATCCGAACTATCGCCCGAGTACCATTGACACGATACAGGTGATTGAGGATCAGGTGTCAGTGTTGAATGGTGGCGGATTCACGATACTCGCGGGTGCCGTGGGCGCGATTGCGAAAGGAAATCCGCTTGCTCCTGCTGCCGCTGGTAAAGTGCAGGCGCTGGCACTTGCAGACATGGTTGTTGGTGCGCACGTTGGATACGCAG
>JAYEGZ010000133.1:0-2765 GCA_034659315.1 Methanobacteriota archaeon | reverse complement strand
CGTGCGGGGACTGGGGGCTCGCAACGGTTGTCCCCAGACCAACTTTCGCGGAGTTGTGACCTGTGGGGTAGATCCATACGTATCCACCGGGTGCATAATCCGCATCAAAGAATATCTCGCATGTATCCGGTTCCGGCAACGGCTCAATTCCCCTCAGGTGATACTGTGCGCAAAATGCGACTCTCTGCCTGCCCTCGCCCAGAAGCGATGCAACCCTTGAAAAGACACCATCTGCGCCGACGATGATCGTCCCCGAAGCCTCGCCACCGCGAAATCTAACACAGTCTCCGGTCAGATCGATCAGCGGCGATTGCCATCTAATCTGTGCGCCCGATTCTTCAGCCTCCGTCGCAAGCGCCATATCAAAGGACGATCTGTCAACCACGAAACCGTTTAATTGAAAGTCGTGAAAGGAGAGATCCGGAAAATATGTGCGCATTTTTCTTATTTTTGACTGGATGGTGCAGCAACGGGGCAGTTCGATGTTGATGGTGCTGCCGATATATCCTGCACAGGGTGACCTGCATGACGAGTTTTTTTCCAGCACCAGCACACGATATCCTGCCTGAGCCACCACCGCCGCAGTAATCGACCCGGCAGGACCCGCGCCCGATACTATCAGGTCATAGTTCATCAGTGGTGTATCTTGAGAATCGGGTACTTAAGGAGTGGTGTGCCGATGCTTGTCGATGGAAGAACGCCTGCATCTTTCCACATGTGTTATGGCGTAAGTTATAAATGTTATGGCGCCTGTGTTTATTAGTGGGTAATAGCATTGTCTTCTACAACAATTACGGTCTCTTCGGAGACGAAAGAAATATTACGGAGTTTTGGAGCGGAAAGGGAGAGCTATGACTATATAATCAGAAAGCTCATTGAAACTGTGGGGTGGAAGAAGTTAGATAATCGATGGAACCGGATACTTGCAGAAGATGAGTTTATTCCGCTGGATAAATTGTGATGTACACTGTAATCGTTTCTCGAACTTTCCAGAAGCAATTTTACTCCTTGCAGGAGAAATTACAAGAAAGAATCAAAAATGCGCTGAAAGAACTGGAAATAAACCCAAATCAACCAAGAGCGGGGGCAGATATAAAACCTCTGAAGAAGACTAAACCACAGAAACACAGGCTAAGAGTGGGAGACTACCGCATAATATACCTGATCGAAGGTAACACTGTGCATGTAATCGAGGTTTTCAGAAGGGGCAGGGGCTACTCGGAATAACGTTTGCACCCCACCACCCACGCCCCCTCACTCTCCCTTCCGCTTCTTCCCTTTCTTCGCAGCCTTTGCCGCCACCTGATCCGCAAACACATTCAAGAGACTCATCAGCTTCTCGTACTGCGCTGTCTCGATATGCGAATACCGAATCGGCAACTTAAACGCCTTTGTCTCCTTCTTGAGCCGACTGTACAGATCCTTCGATCTCGTAGTGAGCGCTTCATCAGTCGTTCCCTCAATCAGCATCACGCCACCGGCGCCTGACTCGAAAGCATGACCCACGATATCCGCATCCAGCAGATGAATCGAGGGCACCTGAATGAACCGGATGAGCGGCGAATACTGTGTCCTGTTGACGCCAGCAAGATCAGCCGCGGCATAAGCAGCGGGGTCGATGTACACGATCACTCCCATGCCTGCTGTAAGAATCCCTTCTGCCTGCGCCTTTAGCTGCTCCCGCGTATAGTTCGCGATCTCAACAGCCCTTTGCGGGCAGACTGCCGCACATATCCCGCACGCATTGCATGAGAGCGGATCAAGAACAGGTTTCCCGCTGTCGCCGCCCGTGATCGCCAGCGCCCCGTACGGACACTCCTCCACACATACGCCGCAGCCGTCGCAGGCATCCGAGATCGCGGGTTTTTCAGGCGATACTGAGATCGTGCCTTTCCCTAAGAACTGGTGGATTTTGTGGGCTGCGCCGATTGCTTCTGTCACCGAGTCGTGGATGTCTTTTGGTCCGACAGCGCACCCTGCCACAAAGACGCCCTGGTTTAAGGTGTTCACCGGATCGATCTTGACGTGTTTCTCCTCGATGAATCCGTCGCCGCCTACCGGAACTCCCAGTTGGTCCGCGAGTTCTCGTGACCCCTTAGAGGCAATAAGTGACGGGCAGAGCACGACCATATCAAACTCAGCTTCCCCGATCGTGCCCAAGAGTGTGTCCTCGTATCTGACCTGCAATGTATCGTCGAGCGGATTCACCTCAGCCACACGCCCGCGGACAAAGTTAACACCAATCTCCTGCGTATGCTGGTAGAACTCCTCCATCCTTCGCCCTGCCGATCGCATATCGATGTAGAAGATCGTAACATCCGCACCAGGTTTCATCTTGAGGACGAGCTGCGCCTGTTTCTGCGAATAGATGCAGCAGACCTTTGAGCAATGCTTATTTCCCCGATTGAAGTCGCGAGACCCAACACACAACACGAACGCAACCCGCCCGGGAAATGTCCCATCTGCCTTCTGAAGCCTCATGCCGGTCTTGCTCTTGGCAGAGACCATCTCCTCAAATCGGGTTGCGGTTATGATATCCGGGTGATCTTTGTAGTGGTATTCCTCAATTATCGATGGATCGATCGACTCAAACCCTGTCGCAATCGTTATCGCGCCGCAATCCACCTGTGTCTCTTCTTCGCAATCATCAAGCCGGATCGCGCCCACAGAACAAGCCTTTTCACATGCGCCGCATTCGATGCAGAGCTCCCTGTCGATTATGTATGCCTGCGGGATCGCCTGCGCAAACGGCAGGTAGATCGCAT
>JAYEGZ010000132.1:0-2786 GCA_034659315.1 Methanobacteriota archaeon | reverse complement strand
GCAAGGTCGCCGTTAAGTGTGATCACGGTGTCGTTGCAGACGATCCTGTGAGTTACATTCCAGTCGGTGGTTGAGTTCGGGGTCATCCATGACGCGGTTGTGTAGTCATAGCAGACACCGCTGCCCGTTGGAGTGCATGTGTGGGTGCAGCCGGTCGCTCCGGCATCGTTCCAGTTGTGTGTCGTGTCGCAACGGTTCTCATCGCCGGAGTTGCCGTCTTCATCATAAATATCCACGGAATTGGAGCAGACAAGATTACCGGAAACGAGATTACCAGTGCTGTCGGATGTGAAGTAGATCCCGTAATTCGCGTTATCTGAGATCGAATTGTTCGTAAGCGTGTTGTTGGATGCTCGATCTCTCAGATGAATTCCGTTCTGTTCGTTCGAGCTGGCAACGTTGCGGATCAGTTCGTTACAGTTAGATGAGCTCTCTATATGAATTCCGTTTGCAGCATTTGAATTAACGAGGTTATAGCGCACCATATTGCCACAGGACGAATCTTCCATGCGGATCCCATCCACCTTGTTTGAATTGGCAGTATTGTTGACCACGGTGTTGTTGTCCGCATGTAGCTCCAGATATATCCCCCAACCATCATTCGAACTGGCAGCATTGTTTGCTATCATGTTATGACCGGCTGCGAACAGTTCGATCCCTGCAATCGTATTCAAACTCAGGTTGTTGTTGATTATCGTGTTGTAATCAGCGTATGTGCGCATCTGAATCCCGATACGATAGTTCATCACATTACCGTTCTTCACGGTGACATTGTCGAATCCGTAATTGCAGATTCCATACCCGGAACCGGTTCCGTTGATCGTAGCACCGTTACAGTCCAGAACAACACCGTCTGCGTTAATTATGATGACCCCGTCTGCACCGACATCAGGAATGTCATAGAATCCGGGGCAGAGCGTAGTGTCGGAGTTGATGTAGAGGTCATCGGTCGGAATCACGCAACCCCCGGCGCTGATCGGGCAAACATGGTCGATCCACAACTCCTGCCCGCCGATGGCAAACGAGTTGATCGTGCCGGACAATTCGAGACGTCCTCTGTCATTACCCAGACCATTGACGACAGAGACACTGACACCTCCGATGACGGTTCCATTGATATCGATTACGTTTCTGAAGTTCCGGAAGTCGCCATTGATCTCGATATTGAGGTTGCCGCCATACTCGCCGAAGAGGAGAGTGAGACCTCCGCAGGGACTGCCGAAATCAAAGCCGAGGTTGACATTGTTGACCTGCATCTCATTGCCTGAGCCACCAGCATCCCCTGCATTCCCGACCTCCGCGAAACCGCCTGTGGTCCATTGTCCGTTGCCCCATTGGAAGGGCTGAACCGTGATCTTGGCGCCCGAGTCTGTGAACACGTCCTTGACATAGAACATCGCCCCTATTGGCAGATCCTCAAAATCGACGCAATCCGGCCCAGGTGGTGCACATTCAAGTGCCGCCTCGATGCAGTTATTCTCTTCGTTGCTCTCGTCCACAAAATCCCCGTAATCTGCACATACCTCCACAACATCCTCTGGAGGGGTGCAGTTCCACGTATAATAGTCAAAACACCTTTCCACGCTCGCCCCGGGTGCCAGGTCCACATCCACCTGCTCCTTTATCTGATACAGACCATCCACAAACAGTGTGGTGTAATGTCCCGCATAAGCAGTCGCATCGCCTCTGTTTTGCATTGTGTAACAGATTCTGCCATCATCGTTAGAGATATCAGTTATCACGAGGTCTGGCTTCCTGGACGCGCAATCACGGGTACATCCCCTCACGCCATCATCATTCCAGTTATGTGCCGTGTCACAGAAGTTTTCATCGCCGGAATTCTTAGCTTCGTCGTGGATGTCTGTAGGGTTGGAACAGGCGACATTTTCAGAAAACGTGTTTTCGTTGCTGTTTGATGAGAAAAAGACCCCATATTCTCCATTTTCTTCGATCTGGTTGCCATGGATGTTGTTTGAATCGGAGTTCTCACTGATCCAGATACCATCATAATAGTTTGAAACTATCTCGTTGTTGTGTATTTCGTTTTTGGATGAGCCATACAGCGTTATTCCGGATTCAAAGTCGGTGATCACACAGTTTCTGATCGTATTGCCGCTTTTGCCGATCATCTCAATTCCTGACTCGAATTCGCCTTTATCGTCGCCTTCGATCTTGTACCCGTCGCCATCGAAGACTACATCGTCTGCGCCAAAGATTATGCAGGATCCCTGGATGTTGGTCAGGTCGGTGGTGAGTACCACTGTGTCATAGTCGCCATTCAATTTCTTAGTGCAGTCAGAGCAAGAATTGCATTTTGCGGCTAACGCGGTGACGCTGACATGGGCATCGTTCTCGGCATCAGGTTCATACCCCTCGCCAGGAGCGATCATTTCTACCAGCTCTGCTTTCTCTGTGAAGCCTGAGATCTCCTCCTTGAGATACTCGTCCTCGTACGTGCCCGAAATAACAATCATCGTCGGAAGTGCGGTAACATTGAACTCTGCTGCATGATCAGGTCTTGCGGTTACGTTGATCTTGATGAAAGCAACCTCTCCCACATACTTTTCTTCTAATTCATCGATTATCGGCATCTGCTGGTGACAGTAAGGGCACCAGTCAGAGTAGAAGAAGAGGAATACGGATCTATCCTCCACGAGGATATCGTCGATTCTGCTCTTCAGTGGGTCGTTTGTGAATTGGACTTCCTGAGTTGAGTCCATCGAGCAGCCACCATCATCGGTTGCTGCCGCCATGCTCGTTGCAATCGTGAGTACTATTATCGCTGT
>JAYEGZ010000131.1:9179-11155 GCA_034659315.1 Methanobacteriota archaeon | reverse complement strand
AAATCCCAGTTGATCACCCGCGTATCAGCTACCTTTGTGTCAAGGGATACCAGATCGACCTGTATCCCGGCTTTTTCGAGCTGGTTTTTGAGGATCTCCCCGTCACGATCCGGCGTGGACTGTCCCCCGGCACCGATCATCGAGACGATTATCTGGAGTTGCAGGGGCGCCCCATCCTTTGTGAAGACCCCATCACCATTGCCATTGCCATCGACAGCCGCAAGCTCATAGCCGAGCGTTGAGATCAGTTCCTTTGCTTTATCAGGATCGTACGGATATTCCGGAACATTCGGGCTTGCCCACACGCTTTCTGATGAGATCAGCCCGTAACTTGCGGGTTTTCCGTGTCCTCTGTGTGATTTATCTACAAACTCGCTCTGGTTGATCGCATAGCAAAGAGCCTGCCTGAATACAACGTTATCAAGTGGTTCTTTGTTGTGATTGATCATCAGCTTCTTGTTCCAGTAATGCGGACCCGCAATGACGACAAAACCGCGCTCCTGCAGGATATCTGCCATATCAGGTTTCGCGTCCGCAAAATCTGCCTCGCCGTGCTGCAGCGCCATCTGTGTGTCGCCTGCCTTCACATAGATCAACTGGTCGATTACGGGTCTCCCGAGGTGGTATTCATCGAATGCCGCGTACCTGTAAGTTCCGTGCTCCTTGCTGAAATCAGCGTATTTGAAGGGACCTGATCCTATGAATGCCGCAGCCTCCACAAATTCCATCGGGTTTTCGACGTCCTGCCAGATGTGTTTTGGCAGAATAGGCATCGTACCGCCGACATCCTCCATAAACGGCGCGTACGGGCTGTTCATGTATATCTTAACGGTGTGCAGACCTGTCGCTTCTGCCCGGTCCACGCTGTCGAGAACGGTCCAGCCGTATGGGTGCTCTTTCATATACGATATGGTAAAGGCGATATCATCAGCAGTTACCGGCTCTCCGTCGTGCCATTTCGCATTCTCTGCCAGATTAAAGACGTAAACATCTTCTTCGAGAGCGTATTCCCAGTCTGTTGCGAGTAACGGGATAGGACCCGCGGTCTCGTTCTTCCATACGAGTGTGTCAAAGATGAAATGCATCCTTAAGTACCCGGGCCCCCGTGAATAAGCCAGGTATGGGGATGGATGCCCCCAATCGCCTGCTTTATCTGCGATCCTGACCTCATTTTCAGCGTCAGCACTGATTGCGGGCGTAAATGCACAGATACTGATGATCAATGCGATCAAGATGGTTACGGTGATTGAGGATGTGATCAAGGCTGCAATCGGTGCTCGCCTCATTTAATTAACTCCTCAAAACACGGGATACAGTGTGGTGCGCCGCCCAAGAGCCGAATCCGCGTCTCCATCACAGGTTCGCCGCATCTATCGCAACATATCGATTCGTGGATGTGCGCCATCGGTAGCGGTTCCGGGGTAACCTCCTCCATGGTCAGAAGATCCGCTTCGGGGAGATCCAGTATAGCATTGCTTTTTTCGACGTGCAACCGCCTAAACTCGTCTATCTCGTCCTGAGTTGCCCTCTTCCCCACGACTTTGGCAAAGAGGTCCAGGTGAGTAGGGTCTGTTATAACCGCCTCGTTTTTGATAGAGACTCTCAACGACCTCTGGTTTTCACGATTCAGGAATGTGTAAACGTACTTGCCAAAATCCTTGAAGATCAGGTTCCCTTTGGCGAATGTGCATCCGGTCAATACCTGGATCGCGTCCACACCGCAGGAGTTGTTCTCGACGATTGCGACCATTTCCTCATCCCTTGCAGGTTTGCCCAATTCTCTCAACACCACTTCAGAGACGCGTATTCCCATCGCAAGTCCCGGGCACTGATGTCCGTGAAACTTAATGGCAGTCTTCAGCATGGATTCCGTGTCAATAGGATTCATGCTTTGCCCTATTTGCTGATACTATTTAAGGATTTTATTGATTGATTTGTCAGGCATTTGCAAAAAATTCATACGGCAGGAATTTGTA
>JAYEGZ010000131.1:0-9079 GCA_034659315.1 Methanobacteriota archaeon | reverse complement strand
ACCCCACCCGGAGGGCAGTTTTTACTCGATTTTTTGTGAAAAAATCGGAGTCTATAATAACGGTGCATTCAGATGTAGGATTACACCACATCAGTCTGATCGGATGTGTGACTGGGGGGTTACCATTGAAATACGCCACAACAGCTTTCGCACTGCTGCTTATAGCCGCCATGTTGGTATACGCAGCCCCTGCTCCACCAGGCGGTCCGGATTGTCTGGATTGCCCAGATTGTCCGGACAGGATTGCACCAGTCATGAAAGTGCAGATTCGCGCCATCGAGAACGATTCTGCCATGATTCCAGTCATTATCATCCTGAAACATGCGGAACAGATGCAATCAGGGCGTGCCGCGCAGATGGGTGCTTCCAGCACATCCGGCAGGCTTGGTGTTCTCAATGGTCTCGATGATGACCACGGCACCAGCGATGTCAGGGATCTCTGGCTTGTGAACGGTGTTGCGATGAGAGCGTCGCGGTCTGCCATAGAAGCGATATCAAGACGTGACGACGTTGAGCGGATCGAGTTGGACCGCATCTTGCAACTGCCGGATGCGCCCGCGTCCCGTGCAGTGGCAGGCAGCCCCGCGTGGGGTGTCTCAAGGATCAATGCGGTAGATGCGTGGGATATCGGGATTAACGGCTCAGGAATCAATGTTTCAATCATTGACAGCGGGATATGTGCAGATCACGCAGACCTCGATGACCTTGACGACAATGGAGCAACTGACGATCCAAAGATTCTGAAATGGATCGATTATGTAAATGTTAGCAAGCTCGATCCGTACGATGATTGCGGGCACGGTACCCATGTCGCCGGAACGGTCTCAGGAACCGGTGCGGGTGGGACGCAGACTGGTGTTGCGCCCGGAACGAACCTGCTCGTTGCAAAGGTATTTGATTCAGCGGGCGATGCTTATTTGAGTGATGTTATCCTCGCATTCCAGTGGTCGATAGAGAACGGCGCAGATGTGATCAGTTTCAGTGGCGGTGGAATAGAGCACGATCAGGACGTGACTGTTGCAATCGACAATATCGTCGCGGCGGGCGTGGTGCCTGTGATCGCGGCAGGTAATGACGGTCCCGGCGCGTCAACGATAAACTGCCCCGGCAGTGAGAAGGGGGCACTCACGGTCGGATCAATAAACATTGCAGACGATGTCGCATCCAGCAGCAGCCGCGGTCCAGTAACCATACCGGGGAATACCTGGACCAAACCGGATGTGGCAGCTCCGGGTGTGAACATCATATCCACATACAACAACGGAGGCTACTACGTGAAGAGCGGCACGAGCATGGCTACACCTCACGTATCAGGCACTGTCGCACTCATGCTCCAGGTAAACTCGAGCCTGACGCCAGATGAGATCAAATCAATACTTGAGAATACAGCAGTAGACCTTGGATCGCCGGGGAAGGACAATGACACCGGCGCAGGCAGGATCAATGCATATCAAGCAGTTCTTGCATCAGATACCACGCCGCCTGCCGTGATCGCCAATAGCCCGATCGGTGCGTGGGTGCGTAACGGCACCGTGTTGCACCTGAATGCCACAATCACCGATTCCGGACTTGGGGTCAGGAATGCAAGCGTTGATGTGGCAGGCGTTAACAGCACCATCGCGACTGCGTTTCTCTCAAAGACGGCGGGCGATTGCCAGACAAGCGACTCGATCATCGTTGACACCGCTTGCTCCGGACTGTGGAACCTCACCATCGTCGCTTATGATAACGCAAGCAATGCGAACAACTCTGTGAACATGACTGTGATTGTGGACAACACACCGCCAGCCGCTTCCGGCAAAACACCTGCAGGCACAACTTATGCGAACAATGCAACCCCGACGATCGGCGTTATGATCACCGATAACAAGGGAGGTTCTGGCGTGAACGGAAGCAGCATCACGATGACAGTGGACGGGACGCCGATCGATATCAGTCTCACAGAAGTAACAGGCGGATTTTACGCCACGAACCGGACGGTAAACGAGTGTTCTGAGCGAGAAACGGTCAACGTAACCGTGAACGCGTCAGATATCCTTGGAAACGCCATGACCTGCGACTGGTCATTTGTGATCGACCTGACGGAGCCTGTCGTGGATTACGCCACCGCAAATCCGGGAACGATCGAAGCTACCGGGGAGGATAATGCGCTGCTGAATGTGACTGCAACCGATGCAATCAGCGGCATCGCAAACGTGACCGTCAACTTAACAGTGATCGGTGGGTCACAATCTCAGGAAATGACCAACGTGAGTTGCGTGTGGCAGTTTACGGTAAATGCAACCGCTATCGGGGACGTTGTCCTATCAGTCAATGTCACTGATGCCGCGGGCAACTCAAACACATCCGCAACGATCGCGCTTGCCGTCGTACCGCCGACCGTCACCACTTCAGTCAACACGACTGCAAACGTGACCACCCAAATTGACGCTATGAGCAAGACCGGCACCACGATAGACCTTGTCACCGGCAGCAACGTCACCTATTGCGAGATGGTGGTCTCAACTGCACCTGCTGCAAGCGATCTCGGGTCAGGCGCCCTGAATATGACATCCGGGCTTGCAGACGGCGAGCACGCTATTTCAAAGTATATCAGGATAAATGCAAGCGACAATCTGCTCACGAACCTGTCGTGGGCAGTGATCCGGATCTATTACACGGTTGACGACCTGGACCAAAACGACGATGGCGACCCGTCGGATGCAGGCACCGATATAGGCGAGTCCGGGCTTTGCATCTACTGGTACAACCGCAGCGGCGAAGGCTGGATCAAACTTGTCACCGGTCTTAACCTCTCCGGATTCGGCGGACCTGTTGTGTTTGGTGCGGATGTGAATACCACCGACACTGACAGCTACGCTGGCTGTGTCAGGGCAAACGTATCGAATTTCAGTATCTACGGACTCGGCGGGTGCGCTCTGCCCACCCCAAGCCCACCGCCTGACGGAAACAGCGGCAGCAGTAGTGGCGGGGGATGCAGTGGAGGAGGTGGCGGGGCTTCGGGCGAAGCTTATGCAAACATCGCACTACGTGAGCGCGTCGAGCGGCAGATCATGAAGGATAGGTTCATAACATACCGGTTTGTCAAACCCGGCACCGACATCACGTTTGTGAACTTCACCGCCAGGAACAACTATGGCTCTGTTGCGGCGGTGGTTGAGATGCTACACAACACATCCACGCTCATAGCGGCTGCCCCGCCCGGAACCGTGTACAAAAACATCAATCTGTGGGTTGGATCGGCGGGATTTGCAACCGATGTGAATATGGAGAACGTTACAGTCTCATTCAGGGTTAACAGATCCTGGATCGATGGAAACAGCGTGTCTATCTCAAAGATCCGGTTACACGGGTACAACAAGTCCGATAAAACGTGGATGCTACTTCCCATAGAGATAACTGGCAAAGACGAGTCGCATATCCATTTTGAGTCGAAAACCGCGATATTCAACCAGCTTGCAATAACCTGCCCGGCGCCCGTGTCAAATTCAATGTCTGCCCCGGCACAGTCGCCCTCACGGTTCGGAGCAAGCGCACATGTCCCTGAAGAGACGTTGCCCACATCACACACCGCAACACCGTCGCGAAGGGCGAATGCGTCTGCATCTGCGGCATCTGCCAGCAGTTCATCGATACCGGGCCCGGGCATCGCATCTGTTGCGGCGGCGGTTGGCTCTGCTGCGTTGCTTGCCTGGAAGATGCGGACGTGGTAGTGGGTTTGCCAGCGTAACCACCCCACTCCGGCATGTTGACCAATATTCTGATTGTGATCCTGTGCTTCATGTTCCGGATCCGCCCGGCACGGCGGCGATAGTTCGTTTTACGGCAGGTGTTTAGTTAATCACAAGATTGCGCAGATTTCAACTATAAAGTATGAGGAGAGGGGATATAATATATATGCCACTATCTTCTTGTGTTAATCTCGCGTCAATCTCGTGTTTTCCCGGCTTTATTTATGCGTTAACCCTCCCATCAATAATCTTCAGCGCGTACCGCAACCCCTCCTGTAGCGTCCGCCTTGTCACGAGTCCTGAAGTATCAACGCCAAGGTCAACGAGCGTATGCGCAGACTCAGATCGCACTCCCGTGACGATGCATGTTGCGCCGAGCAGTTGCGCGGCTCTGACGATCTTGATCAGTTGACCCGTCACGTACGTGTCAATCTCATGAACGCCTGTCACGTCCAGTATCACGACGTCTGACTGTGTCTGCGTGATCTTAGTCAGAAGCGTCTCCATGATTGTCACGATCCTGTGTTCATCAATCATTCCGATGAGCGGCAGCGCAAGGATCCCGTCCCAAACCGCAACAACCGGCGCAGAGAGCGACTCCTGCGAGATTCTCAGTTTATCCACGAGTTCCTTTAAGTACTCCTCTGACTCTACAAGTTTTTCCGTCCGCTCCTCGACCTGCGACTCAAGGCGTATATTGGACTCCTCCAGTTCCATCCTTGATCTCTTGATCTCGCAGATCATCTCGTCAAATGATCTTGAGAGATCTCCAATCTCATCTTCCGCATCAGTCCCGACTTTGTGATCCAGGTCCCCGCTCTTTACCTCTTCAACGCCCATGGAGAGATTTAAAAGTGGTTTTGTTATCATTCCGGTGAGCATCATGGAAACTGCGGTGCCTATAATCAAGAGAAGCGCAATGATCAACATCGTTACGCGCGTCAACTCGGCAAGCGGTGCAAGCGCTTCTTCCTCATCCATCTCTGCAACCAGCACCCACGTCATCCCGGATATGTGGTTGTGAACCTGGAGAACCTCGATACCCTGATAATCTGTGGTCAATACTGTGGCAGGTCCACAATCCGCCCCGTCCATGTGAATGATCTCACTGGCTTTTGTCTTTAAAATGACACCCCCCACAAACCTCGATGGTGTTATCATGTAGCCGTCACCGTTTACGAGGTATATCTCCCCGGTTTCACCGAGACCTGTTTTCTCTGTTGTGATTGCAAATAATTCCTTTTCCGCGTCGAAATATACCACCAAAACTCCTGAAAATTCGCCGTTTAACAGGATCGGTGCTGATACGCTGATAACAGTTTTTCCGGTGGATATGGAGGTGTGAAGGTCTCCTGCGTATACGTGGGTCTTCCCTTCCAGAAAGATGTTATTGGTACTCCAATCAAGCCCGACATCGGCCTGACTGGATGCTATCACGGTACCATTCTTGTCCAGTACTCGGATCGTTGAAATCTCACCATGACTCTCTTGTACACTTTTCATCATCCGGTTAACCTGCTCCATTCTCCAGGTATACTCCTTGCTCTCATCTACCGCGCCCCCAAATAAATGTCCTGCCGCAAGCATCTCGGTAAGCTTGTTATATCCAGTTAAAACCGTCTCGATATGATCTGCTCTCGACTGCGCAGTCGACTCCAGATGAGCGTAGACACCTTGTTTAAGCATATCCTCTGTGATGCTCTGGCTGACCATGATTGCAGCAACGCCGGTTACCATGATAAGCGCGATTGTGATTGCAAAGATCTTCATCGTTATCTTCATCCACCCAACCCTCCGATCAACTCCGAATCCGGAACACTACAAACCATTATTTCCCTGCATCCAATCGGTCTATCGCGTACCTGAGTCCTTCCTGCATATCCACCATCGTGGTAAGATCGTCGAGATCGACACCCAGCTGAATCATCGTCTGCGCAATATCCGGACCGATGCCCGTGATCACGCATTCTGCGCCAAGCATCCTCGATGCGCTCACGATCTTCAACAAATGGCTCGTCACATTGGTATCGACCGAATGCACCCCTGTTATGTCAAGTATGATGATCTCTGACTGGGTCGCAACGACTCGCTCAAGCATGACCTCTGTTATGGTCTGCGCCCTCTTGCTGTCGATTGACCCGATCAGGGGAAGCGCAAGCACCTGATCCCATATCTGGACAACCGGTGTCGATAGCTCATCCTGCGCTGCCCTGAGTTGACCTGCAAGCAATGTGAGTTCCTCTTCTCGCGTCACTGCTTCGGTCACGTCTTTTATCGTCAGGAGTGCCCCGATGTACACCCCTTCCAAATGCACGCCAGTGGCTGAAAAATCCAGATTACTATCACCAACCTCAAGTGACATCTTGACAACATCTTCAGAACCTGCCCTAAACTGGTCAAGAACCTCGGTCAGGTTCAGGCTCAGTGACTCCGGATGACACGCAAAAACATCCTTTCCAACGAGATCTTTCGGGAGGTTTAGCATGACCTCTGCACGGTCGTTTACAAACTCGATTGTGTGATCTACGCCTACAAAGATTGTGCCCTCGGCAATGCACGCAAGTATCGCCTCCAGTTTCTTGTTATCCATTATTATCACCTATTTTGTGCTTTGGCAATGTAAAATAAAACGTACTCCCTTCCCCAATCTCACTCTCAACCCAGATCTTACCGCCGTGCAGCTCTATGTACCCTTTCGCAAGCGTAAGCCCGATTCCGATCCGGTCACAGTGCCTGGTAAGCGTCGCATCCACCATAAAGAAGCGATCAAAGATTTTTGGCAGATTCTTCTTTGAAATTCCGACACCGTCATCGCCAATCGTTACAAGGACGTCGTCTCCATGATCGTCTATGAAAATTCTGATATTTCCATTAATTCCCATGTAATATACCGCATTAAACACAATATTGTCCAAAACGCGTATGACCTTCTGTTGATCACAGTCGATCGCAAACGACCTCGGGATGTCCACGTCAATCGCATGGTTCTTTTCAGCGATCAATGCCTGATGTCGCGCAAGAACCTCGCTTACGACATCGTACAACCGCACCGGGGCATAGTTGAGCGTCAATATGCCCGCATCAAGGTCTGCGAGGTCGAGCATGTCGTCGATCAATAATTTGAGTTTATTTGCATTGGTTTTTATATTATAGCTATAACGCTTCTGCTTGTCCGTGAAATTTTCAGACCGAGCCTCGAGCAGCTCATTGAACCCGATGACCGCGGCAAGTGGTGTGCGCATCTCATGCGCGACCACGTTGATGAAATCCACCTTCATACGCTCCAGTTCTTCCTGCTCAGTCACCTCGTTTAAAATCCCCATGACCAGCCGGCTACCATCGGGTAGGTGGAGTGGTGCAGCCGTTATATCAAATATCCGCTCGTATTTATCGGTAGCTGTGTATTGGAACTGGGCATCGCCTCTGTGGATAATTGCCTCGACACCACATATTTCACATGGCTCACATCGTCCGGAAAACACTTCATAGCACTTCTTACCAACACCATTACCGAACACCCGGATCATGAACTCGTTCATGTATACGACTTCATAGTTCTCGTTTTCGATTGTCACGCCAGCAGGCATATTCAGAAGCAGCAGTTCAAGCTCTTCCTTGCTATAATCTCCCAAATCTACTGATTCACCGACTTTTGCAGGAGTCCCCATAGTCCACCATAATATCATTATAAAGAAAAGTACATAAACGTTGAGGTCGATTCGGGGATGGTTTACGTCCCCCGTACCGATTCAGGGACCTTGTCAGGAAAACCACTCCGGTCCTCCAAGGAAAAATTAGGGTCCGCTGATTCAGGTTTTGGCTCTCGATGCTTCCAGCACAGTCAGCCCCATATCAATCATCAGTCTCAATCGCAGTCAGTGGCGGATAAATCTTTTAGGTGCGGGATTAAACGGCTCACCGATTTGACCGTAAGTTACCCGATTATGCGCGCCGTTAGGTCGGCAGCCCACATAAGGGATGCTCACAGATACGCTCACACAAATATCGCTGCCGCATAATACGCCCCAAAACAGAGAAGAAACACGCCGCATCCTGCCAGGAATGTGCGATAGGTGCGATCAGACATCAGATTCCCGCCGCTGCTTGATATTATCGAAACAGAGACGTACCAGACCATATCAGCGATCCAGTGTCCGATAATGAAGAGTAAGGCTGCAACAAAGCCAACCCGAAGCCCGTCCATGACCATGCTGTTTCCGATGGTCAGCCACCAGACAAGGAAGTACGGGTTTGACACCGATGTCAGAGCACCTGCGGCGACCGGACTGCCAGTAGCACCTCCTTTCACGTCAAACGTAGCATTCCTTGACGAGCGTATCGTCATCATCCCGAAGATAATTAGAGCCCCGCCCCCCACAAGTGATACGGTATTAAAGACTATATCATTTGCGATCGAGAATCCAAGCAATATTACGCCACAGATCAGGACTTCGACCGCCGCATGTCCAAGCACGATCAAAGGACCCGCAGTCCAGCCCCTCCGAAGTGATGCCCCGATGGTCGCAAAGAGCATCGGTCCGGGGACGGCTGCCCCGGTAAGCCCGATGAGAAACCCGATTGCAAGCAGCTCGATCATGCATCATCTGCCAATCAGTCATGCACCGCCTGATTTTGCACGGAGGCGTGCGGCATGTTCAATCCGCTGGTCGATCAGCGCCACAGTCCCGATGTCAGACCTTGCATAGAGGTCGCCGCGTATCGCAGAAAGCCCGTGTGCTGCGATCTTCTCTGCATCCGCAATCACCTGCGCGATCCCGACAACCGCGATCGCCCGTGATCCGGTGGTGTACACCTGCCCCCCCTCTTCATAAACGCTCGAATAAAAGAGCGTAGCATCCCCGGTATCGCCGATCTCGATGACCGCGTCCTTCACAGGGTTCTCAGGGTAGCCTGCCGGGACCAGGTACTTGCAAACAGTCGCAAAGCGCTCGAATCCAACATCCAGGTCAGAGAGCGACTCATCCGCCACCGCCTGCAAAATGTCTATGAAATCGGTCTTGAGCAGCGGGAGCACGTTCATCACCTCAGGATCACCGAATCGTGCATTAAACTCAATTACCATGATTCCTTTTGCGGTCAACATGAACTGACCGTACAATATGCCTTTGTAGGCGCAAGCATCATCCCGGATATTTTCGATGACATCGCGCATGATCTCTTTCGCAGCCTCGTAGTCCTGTTCCTGCAGGAACGGTAGTAGGTCGCCTGCGGCAGAATAAGAGCCCATGCTTCCGGTATTTGGTCCCTTGTCGCCGTCGTAAGCGCGTTTGTAATCCTGCACAGCCGGTGCAAATGCAAGCGTCTTGCCATCGGTGAATGCCTGCACC